>JAZRYV010000263.1:0-8724 GCA_045600925.1 Spirochaetota bacterium | reverse complement strand
AGCTGAAGGTCTGGCCGAAGGCCGTGAAGAAGGCAGAAATGAAGGAATTTCTCTTGGAGAAAAAAAAGTCAAAAATGAAACAGCCAGAGCCATGAAAACAGACGGAATGCCTTTCGACAAAATATCAAAATTTACAGGACTTTCTCTGAAAGAAATAGAAGCACTGTAACTCAGATTCCATTATCCTCCGGGCTGCACAGGCAGCCCGGAGCCTTTCACTGCAGATTCTCTGCAGGAAAACATATCTTTCATAACATATTTCTTTCCGGAATCATTCCATGCCTGATTCCGGTTTCCAAAAATATTTCAACATGGGAATCAGATTCCTATGCAGTTCCGGAATCATGTATTATTTCTTCCGCAGAAAAACAGCAGAATAGACGAAAAATTTCCCAGCATAAAAACTCTTTTTCTGCTTTACTTTTTAAAAACAAAAAACAGAGGATATATTCTGTACACAGGGCCGAAACGTGGAGACGGCAACAAATCTTTTGAATCTGCTGAATGCAAAGAACGGCTGCTGCAGATAAAAATGCAGTAACTTGTTTATAAAATAAATCTATTTTAAAAGGAGAATCAAAATGCCAAACTATAGTCATATAGGAATATGGTGGGGAAGTAAAGCTGATGGAGGAGGGAATTTCTACCCTTTAATGAAAGATAATTCTATTATTATTATCCCTAAGGATAGAATAGAATCTTATCTAAAAGGTTCATATGTAGCAATTCATGATGGTTTCACTGTTATTGCAATAGCAAAAACTACAGAAGATGTAATACGTGTTACACAACGTCCTGAGCTTGAAGATGTTTTTGATGCTTTTGCCAATGCCAATAGAGAAGAAGACACTGGTTATTTGCCAAGCTTCTCAAATGATATTTTTATAGCAGATGCTCTATTCTATGAGCTTAAGCAAAATGAACGATTTGAATATCATGTGGTGGCTGGAAATGGACATATAAATCAAGATGATGTTATCAACTCTATGAATAAACTTATTAAAAAATATATAACTCCAATGGAGTAAAAAATGCCAAACTATTGTCATATAGGAAAATGGTGGGGAAGTAAAGCTGATGGAGGAGGGAATTTCTACCCTTTAATGAAAGATAATTCTATTATTATTATCCCTGAGGATAAAATAGAATCTTATCAAAAAGGTTCATATGTAGCAATTCATGATGGTTTCACTGTTATTGCAATAGCAAAAACTACAGAAGATGTAATACGTGTTACACAACGTCCTGAGCTTGAAGATGTTTTTGATGCTTTTACCAATAGAGAAGAAGACACTGGTTATTTGCCAAGCTTCTCAAATGATATTTTTATAGCAAATGCTGTATTCTATGAGCTTAAGCAAAATGAACGAAAACTATTTGGTGAATATCGTGTGAGGGCTGGAAATGGATATATAAAGGATAAAGATGTTATCAACTCAATGAATAAACTTATTAAAAAATATAAAAAATATATAACTCAAATGGAGGAAGAAATGGCAAAAAGCAACTATTTAAATCAATATAAAAATCTATTAATAAATAAACACAATCTTATCCTTACCGGGGCTCCGGGGACAGGTAAAACCTACCTTGCAAAAGAGATTGCAAAGAAAATGGGCTGTTCAGGTGATAAAACTGATTTTGTTCAGTTCCATCCTTCCTACGACTACACAGACTTCGTTGAAGGATTAAGACCCATTCAGAAAGATAATACTATCGTTTTTGAACGGAAAGACGGGATATTTAAAAAATTCTGCAAAAAGGCTCTTAAAGAGAATAGTAAAAAACCAGAATATGTTTTCATCATAGATGAAATCAACCGTGGGGAAATATCCAAAATATTCGGAGAGCTGTTCTTCGCCATAGACCCTGGATACCGTGGTGGGGAAAAAGGAAAAATACAGACTCAGTACCAGAATCTGATTACAGACGATGATGAATTTTATAATGGTTTCTTTGTTCCTGAAAATGTCTATATCATAGGAACAATGAACGATATTGACCGCAGTGTTGAAAGTATGGATTTTGCCTTCCGCCGCAGATTTGCCTTTAAGGAAATCACAGCAGAAGACAGTCAGAAGATGCTGGACAATAAACAAGACATAGACAATAAACAAGACATAATAAAACGAATGAATAATCTTAATACAGCAATTAAAGGAATAGAAGGCCTTAACAAAGACTATCAGATAGGTGCGGCTTATTTCCTTAAATTAAGTGATAAAAACTTCGAACAGCTCTGGTCAAATCATCTTGAAGGTCTCTTAAGAGAATACCTGAGAGGAAGACCGGACATTGATGAGAAAATGAAAGAACTGAAAGACGCCTACGACAGAGACTAAGATTCAGTAGGATAAATGAAGATGAATAAACTTTCTCCAACAGATAACCTGTACGAATGGAAAGCAATCTCTGAATTAATGGCAGAAGGAAGCGAACAGAAGATTATTGATGATCTGTCTAAGATTTCAAATACTTCCATTTCTGACCTTATTTCGGATAATGAGAATATCCTTGTTTTCTCTGATTCTACCGAAGGCAGTCTGTCTAATAACAGCAGTTATGTAATCAGTCTCAAATATAAAAAAATCAAAACAGGCAATATCATGGGTTTCGTGGGCATCAACGAAACCCTGCTTTCAATAAGAAGCCGTTTTGCAAAAGAAGATAAAGAAGATTATTTCCTTCATTATATGCTGGAAAAAGTATTCAGCATAAATCTGTTCAACTATCCGACTCAAACATCAGACGAATCTGTTTTTGACTTTCTGCTTTTCCAGATGTTCCCCTATTATCTGAAAAAAGCACTGAGTCAGGGTCTTTTCAAAAAATACAGGCGCTTTGAACATAATGACGCTAACATCAAAGGGCCGGTGGATCTTGTCAGACATATTACAAAGAATATCCCCTTCCGTGGTACTGTGGCATACAATACACGTGAACAATCCTGTGATAACGAGGTTACTCAATTAATACGCCATACGATTGAGTTTCTTCGAACATCCCAGACAGGCAGTATGGTTCTTCAGAACGATACTGAAACCAGAGAATGTGTATCACAGATTATGTACGCCACAGAATCATACTCTAAAAATCAGAGACAGAGAATTATATCCAAAAATCTCCGGCCTGTAAGCCATCCGTATTTTACTGAATATAAAGATCTTCAGAAAATATGTCTTAAGATTCTGCGCCGCGAAGGACTGAAGTATGGTGAAAACAAAGACAGGGTTTACGGCATTCTGTTCGACGGAGCCTGGCTGTGGGAGGAATATCTGTGGACAGTTCTTAAAGAACTTGGCTTTATACATCCCAAAAACAAGACAAAAGAAAACCCTGTTCCCATATTTGAAAACCATGATAATGAGTTAGATAAAAATACCAGGAAACTGTATCCGGATTTCTGGAAAGATGGGGAAGATCGGTTTATTCTGGATGCAAAATACAAGCATTTAAACAATGGGCCTGGACGTGAAGACCTGTATCAGGTGGTTACATACATGCACTGCACAAAAGCCGGCAACGGTGGCTATGTTTATCCCTGCGAAGATGAAGGGGATCCGAAAAAGTATAAACTTACAGGCTACAACGGTTTTCTGCATATAATACCTTTTTATATTCCGCAAGATGCCGTCGACTATAAAGATTTTTCTACAAAAATAAAAGGAACCGAAGGCCATCTTGCAGATTATATCCAGTCCCTTTCCACAGGGCATAAAAAAGGCCGGAAATAATTCCGGCCTTACTGCCTGCAGCTATGAATTCTTAATCTGCCTACCACAGCCGGCAGTCTGGAATGCCTCCTGTAAGAATCTGAACCTTCTTTATGGACGGGATATTGGCTGTTACTGTTTTTTCCAGAGCACTGCGGAACAGAGCCTCAGATCCCGGAACAGGAGTTATGCCGGATCTTAAAGGAGATACTTCACAGTCCACAAGACAGAGACCTTCTTCAGGAGAACCGATCCATATCCTGCGTATGTTCATATCTGCAGGAACAGCCATGGATGTGTTCTGGAATCTGGATCCACGGACTACTGCCCTGAACATAAACTGAACAAACCTTTCATCAGTGCTGAACTCCGAGGCACTGCAGGTTTCCTCTATAAGTGTGGTGCCGTCCAGAGCCGGAAGATAAAGAGTCACCTCCCTCTGATCAGACACCGGAGGCACTGAAGGGAATATGGCAAAAATGTTTTTATCCGTATAGTAGCAGAACATGAGATAATTCAGAAACAGAACAGCTCCGATTATCAGAGCCAGTCTGCGGTTCACGGCTCTGTCTTCCCCTTTATATCCCCCCGGAGTATGCATATACACAGACAGAACATCTTTTACAGAATGGAATATATCCTTTATTTTACGGCCGGCCGGCTTCGCAGCAGCAGGAATCTTTTTTATAATCTCTGCTGATTTTCCGTATATTTTTTTTATATCCATACTATTCCCTGCCTGCTTCATAAACGATTCTGCCGCCGCAGATGGTGTATTCCACTGAACCGTAAAGATTCATGCCGATAAAAGGAGTGTTTTTGCATCTGGAAAGAAGAAAATCTTCAGTGATTTTCACTTCCTTATCCGGATTGATTACTGCAATATCAGCCGGAGAACCGGCAGCCAGTGTTCCCCTGTCCAGAC
This sequence comes from Spirochaetota bacterium, assembly GCA_045600925.1. GTDB lineage: Bacteria > Spirochaetota > UBA4802 > UBA4802 > UBA5550 > JAZRYV01. The sequence goes on along the minus strand of JAZRYV010000263.1, from coordinate 4,086 downwards.
CAAGAATCTTTGCCGGATTTGATGTGACCTTCTCAAAGGCCTGAAGGTATGAGAAACCGTGCTTCCTGACCAGAACGGTTATTATAAGAGGAACAGCCGTTTCCAGGCCTACAATGCCGAAAGGCGCATATTCCATTTCCTGCTTCTTTTCATGAAGTGAATGAGGGGCATGGTCTGTGGCAATTACATCCACCACACCGGAACGGAGAGCTTCTATGACAGCCAGCCTGTCCTTCTCCGTACGCAGAGGAGGCTTCATCTTTGCCATTGACATATGCTTTGCAACAGCATCATCATTCAGTGAAAAATAATGGGGAGCAGTTTCACAGGTAACGCTGATTCCGTGAGACTTGCCCCATTCAATAAGTTCCAGAGCCCCTTCAGTGGATACATGACACACATGAAGTCTGCCGTGTGTTTTCCGGGCAAGAAGGAGGTCCCTTGCAATCATGACTTCCTCTGATTCTGCGGGGATTCCCGGCAGTCCAAGGAGCGTGGAATTTTTTCCTTCATTCATAAGACCGTTGCCTGTAAGCTCAAGATCCTCGGAATGGGTAAGAAGAGGCCTGCCGAACATTCTGGAATACTCCAGAGCCCGTCTCATGACAATGGAACTGGACACCGGATATCCGTCATCAGAAAAAGCAATGGCTCCGGCATTAATAAGTTCACCCATTTCGGAAAGAACTTTTCCCTCCGCTCCTCCTGTGATTGTGGCAACAGGGAATACATTTACTGGTCCTTTTGCCCCCTGCATCCTGACAAAGCGGACCATGGCCTGATTGTCTATAACAGGCTTTGTATTTGGCATGGGACAAACCGAGGTATAACCGCCTTTTGCTGCACACATGGAGCCTCCCATAATGGTCTCCACATCCTCCCGGCCAGGTTCCCTGAAATGCACATGCATGTCTATAAGTCCGGGAGTCACCAGACAGCCCGAAGCGTCCAGAACACGGCAGTCTCCGGAGGATTTAAGATTCTCGCCTGTCTCAGCAATTTTTCCGTCCGAAACAATGAGATCTGCTTTTTTATCCGTTCCTGAAGCCGGATCAATTATTCTTCCGTTTCTGATTAAAATATTCATCATGCCTCTTTGTCTCCCAGAGGAGTTCCTCCTGCAAGCAGGTAAAATATAGCCATACGCACAGCAACACCGTTTGTAACCTGTTCATTCATAATAAGACGGGGACTTTCCACAACCTCGTTGCTCAGCTCAATTCCGCGGTTAACAGGTCCTGGATGCATTACAAAAGCTTCCGGTCTGCAGAGCTTAAGCCTTTCCTCTGTCAGGGCAAACTGTCTGTGATACTCTCTTATGGATGGAAAGAAAGCTCCGTGCTGCCTTTCTTTCTGGATGCGGAGCATGTAGACCACATCCATCTCCGGAAGGATCCGGTCCAGATTATAGGATATCTTTACACCAAAGTTTAAAAATTCATCAGGAACAAGAGTAGGCGGCCCAACCAGAGTGACATCAGCCCCCAGCCTTTGAAAAATTTCAATGTCGGAACGTGCCACCCTGGAATGAAGAATATCCCCAACTATGGCTATTTTAAGTCCGGATAAAGTTCCCCGCTTTTCCAGAATTGAGTATGCATCCAGAAGAGCCTGTGTGGGATGGGAATGAAAACCGTCACCGGCATTTATTACCGCCGCTCCTATATTCTTTGAAAGAAAATGGGGAGCAAGGGATGCCTGATGCCGCATGACAATGTAGTCTGCCTTCATGGCTTCCAGCGTATGAACTGTATCTATCAGAGATTCCCCCTTGACTACACTGGAAGTGGAAACTGCAACGTTTATAAGATCAGCGGAAAGACGCTTCGCAGCCACCTCAAAACTCAGCCTGGTTCTGGTTGAAGGCTCATAGAAAAGTGTACAGACTGTCTTGCCACGTAAAACAGGCACTGTTTTTACAGAACGGGTTGTGAACATTTCCTTGAAAAATCCTGCATTTGTGCAGATTGTTCTGATTTCTTCTGTTGAAAGAGACTTGATGTCCAGAAGATCTTTGCGGTTAAGAGAACTCATTATTTCTGTCCGGTCCTTCATAAGACGGTTGATTGATTCTTCTGGAAAGGATTCCGTTTTAATGAAAATTGTCAAACAAAATCTGCTGCAACTCTCTGAAGATACAAAAAACGCCTGAGCTTAAGCCCGGGCGTTTTATAACGTCTTCTCCACATGGGAAATCAAAAACTGCTACTGCCTTACAATATAGCTTTCGCTGTAGCGGCTGTTTCCTTTTATTTCTGCCAGCAGTTCTGCTGCCTTTTCTCTTGTGGACATGGTTCCCACTCTTACACGGAAGAACTGTCTCCCTTCAACGGAAGATGTCTGCACATAGGCTCCGTACTTCATGCTGCGGAGCTTCTCTGCTTCTGCTGTGGCTTTTTCCATGGAATCATAGGAGGCTATCTGAATTGCAAAGCCTTCCCTGTCTGCAGAAGAAACATTTCTCACTGCCTTTACCGGAACATTTACTGTTTCATAAACAACAGCTTTCACTTTCCCTGACTGTCTTTTTGCTGCGGTTTTAACAGCTGTTTTTTTTGCTGTCCTTTCTGCGGAGGCAGTCTGTTTTGCCTTAAGTGATTTCTTTACAGCTTTCGGCTGAAGTGCCTTTTCCTTTACAGGTTCATTATATGAAGGAAGAATATCCTCTGCAGGTGTTCCCTGGAAAACAATAGAACCTGCCGGAACTGATTCAGAAACCGGCTCTTCTGCTGTGAATTTTTCTTTCTTTTCAGTTTCATTTTTTACTGAGGAAAGTTCTTCAGCAGGATTGAATGTATCAGAAGCCCCCTGAAATACAGGTCCTGCAGTGATTCCGCTGTATGGAGCAGCAGGAATAATGCTGTCAGAGGAGGCTGATTCCGCCAGGACCTCGCCTGCTGTCATGCCGCGGTCAGATTTTCCGTGAATAAGAGTCATTCCCAGAAGAAATGATACTATAAGAAGCCCGAGAATCATTGCTCCTGTAATAATCATTCTGGGAGTATCAAGATGAAGTGTATATACGTTCTTTTCCCTCAGTTTTGCCCCGCTGTCAGAATATTCCATATTTCCACAACCTGCCTTTCTGTATTTTCCAGAGAACCGGAATTATCAATTACATAATCGGCAAGTTTTATCTTTTCATTAAGCGGAATTTGATGGGCAAGGCGTCCTTCAATTTCTTTTCCGGAAATATTGTCACGGAGAATTCCTCTCTCTATAGCCTGACTCCGTTCTGCAGTAACAACTATGTTGCAGTCCATATATCTGTTGAGACCGCTTTCAAAAAGAAGAGGCACATTGACCATGAAAATGCCGTCACCGGAAGAACGGTCCATAGTATATTCGTGAATAAGAGGATGCGTAATGGCATTGAGTTTCTTTACTTTTTCCGGGTCAGAAAAGACAGCCCTGGCAAATTCCCTTCTGTCAAGAATTCCGTCCGGAGAAATGAAGGAATCACCGAATTCCCTTACAACTGCAGCCAGTCCGGCCTGCCCCGGTTCCATTATCTCACGTGCAATAATATCAGTATCAACCACACCGGCACCAAGTTTCTCAAACATGGAACAGACAGTTCCCTTTCCGGATGCAAAAATTCCTGTCACACCAACTCTCATGATTCAGCCTCTTCTTTTAGTTAAAATAATAAAAAGCCGGAAACAGAGCTCCGGCTAATCCGGCTATCTGCCGGCCATGAACTTAATGAAATCCTTTACAGTGTCTTCCTTAACAGCTTCAGCCAGCTGGGCAAGAACTGCATTATCTCCGGTAATTCTGCTTACCAGCCTTCCCCTCTGGTAGGAATCCATGTCTGAAAAATCCGGATCCGTTTTAAGCATCTCCCGCACTATCCGCAAACCAGCGAGGAACTCCTCTGCCCCTTCCGGAATATAATCAGACAGTTCCCGCCTCATCCGTGCAGCAAAGGAAGGGGAAGCACCGCTGGTGGAAACAGCCAGAATCAGATCCCCAATCCTCTCAAAGGAAGGAACAAAAAAGGAACAGTTGTCTGGGTCATCCACAGCATTTATAAAAATCCTCAGCTTTGAAGCTTCTTCAAAAACCTCTTTATTTACCTGCCTG
>JAZRYV010000262.1:0-4994 GCA_045600925.1 Spirochaetota bacterium | reverse complement strand
AAAACCTGAAATCCGCCGGAATCCGTAAGGACAGGCCGGTCATAGTTCATAAATGAATGGAGTCCTCCTGCCCTGTCCAGAACACTGGTTCCGGGTCTTATATACAGGTGATATGTGTTGGCTAAAATTATATCGAAACCTATCTCCTCGATATCACGCACAGAAAGAGCCCTTACTGCTCCTCTGGTGCCTACAGGCATAAACACCGGTGTTTTTACGGTTCCTCTTGCTGTTTCTATAAGCCCTGTTCTGGCTTTTGTACGGCTGTCTCTTCTGTTAACTGTAAATTTCATGTAAACATATAAAGCACAGCTTATGCCAGGATGCAACATAAATTTTATTTTACAGAGTGAAAATCAATTTACAGAAAGAAACCTTCGGAGCACAGTGTGTTCATGGAAACAGGAACACTTTACATGACAGGAACCCCCATCGGGAATATTGAGGACATCACTCTGAGGGCACTGCGTATTTTACGGGAAGATGCCGATCTTGTCTACTGCGAGGATACCAGGCAGAGCAGAAAACTTCTGGATGCCTATGATATAAACCTGCCGGCCAGATCACTCCATGCCCATTCTTCTGACAGCAGAATCGAGGAAGCATGCAGGGAGCTTCTGGACGGGAAAAATATTGTCTACATGACAGATGCGGGGACTCCAGGTCTGTCAGACCCGGGAAGCAGACTGGCAGCTGCAGCAAGAGCCAGAAACATTCCTGTTGTTCCGCTGCCCGGACCTTCTGCTCTTGCTGCCCTGGTGTCTGCTTCAGGATTTCCGGAAAAGGCAGTAATCTTTGCAGGATTTCTGAGCAAGAAACCAGGGAAAAGGATTCATGAACTGGAAAAACTCCGGGAATTCCCTGGAATAATCATCATCTATGAAAGCCCGTACAGAATCAGAAAACTCATTGAAGCTCTCGCACAGGTCTTCCCGGAAAGCAGCATTGTCATAGGACGGGAAATGACAAAACACTTTGAGGAATTTATTTCCGGAACAGGAACAGAGCTTATGGCCAGGATTGACACTGTCACTGAAAAAGGGGAATTTGCAGTTGCTGTTCACAATGACATCTGACAGAAAAATTTTATATTTTCTGTCAAAAAACCTCTTTTCATTAAAGAATTGACAAAAATTTCCGATATTATATGTAGAATAGAAAGAGGACAAAGGCTATGGTAATTGATAAGATTGGAAATATCAGCAATATAGCAGAAACAAAGAAATCGAAACCGGCTCCCGCTTCAAGAGGAACAGGCAAGAACGATTCTGTGCAGATTTCATCCGAAGCCAGAAAAGCTGCTGAAATGTCAAGATACCTGCAGACTGTCAGAGAAACTCCGGATGTCAGAACTGACAGAATAAATGCCATAAAGGAACAGGTTCAGAACGGAACCTATGACTTTGAAAGTGACAAAGTTCTCGAAATGGTAGCAGATAAAATAGCCAGCCGTCTTCTGAGACAGTAACTGCTGCTCACAGACCAGTATATAAAGCGGAGATAGCAGACCTATGTCCGCTTTTTTTATGGATAAAACATTGAACAGATCTATTTTGCCAGACATTGTACTGCCTTCTGAAATATACTTCCGCAGGAACATACACGAACTTCTGCCGGAAATTGCAGCCCCTTTCGGCAGAAGAACTGTCATAATAACAACATCCTCAGATCTGAACATCTATTATGAACAGATCAGGCAGATAAACTCAGCTCTGAACCGTGCAGGAACAGGATGCATCATCTACGACCGTCTGCCTTCTTTACCGAATACAGAGGATATTGACGAGGCTGTTTCTTTTACAGGCAAAACAGGCTGTGATCTTGTCATAGGCATAGGAGGAGCAGAATCTCTCAGTGCAGCAAAGCTCATCTCACTTATGATCCCTAATTATACTTTCTGCAGCGATCTAATAAATGGACAGTCAGCAGCAAACGATCCGCTGAATCTTATTACTGTCCCCGGATGTCCCCTCTTCGGTCTGGAAATATCACCTCTTCTGTTCATCAGGGACATACAGGAAAACGGTACAGGAATCCTTTATGATACAAGACTTTTCCCGAAAGCTGCAGTCATAGACCCGTCCTATGCACTGATGATTCCGGCAAGATCTCTTGCTTCAGCCATGACAGCATCAATGTCTGTTGCCCTTGAATCCATTATTTCCGTAAATTCAAACACCATAACCGGAAGTTTTGCCCTTAAGGCAGTTGACATCATCTATAATCTGCTTAAAAATCCTGACCCTGAACTTGGAAGCTATGTAACCCTGGAAAGTTTTTCCACAGCATCTGTCCTTACAGGTTTCTCCTTTGCCACATCTTTTCTGTCCATATCCATGGCAGCTGCAATTTCCCTGAAACCTGAAAATTTTACTGCAATGACAGATGCCATGGCTCTTATTATACCAAACGTTCTTGAATTCAATATATCATCTGCCCTTGGCAAATACGGAATGCCTGCAAAAATTCTGGCAGAGGACAGCAGAGACCTGAACATTACAGAAGCTTCAATTAAGGCCATAGAAGCAGTAAGAACTTTTGCTGAAACAAACAAATGCCCGAAAAAACTTTCTCTTCTGAACATCGGACAGCATGATATCAGGAAAGCAGCAGCTGATGCAGTAAAAATGCCCTTTATAAAAAATTCCCCGAAGCCGGTAGAATTGAAGGACATGGAGAATTTAATATCTTCAGTATGGTAGGTTTTTGATTTTAAGTAATGCTGATTTAATTCAGCTGAAAATCAGCAGACAGTGTCTCGTTCCGGATCAGGGATCTTCAGTCAGTCCGTACGCTCTGCAGCACTGTTATTCTGTGCTTAAAAACTGAACAGAGCCGTATGACCCAGACCATACGGCTCTTCCTGTGGTTTATAAAATCCTGACCTGCTTAATTGATAAGTTTAATTAATCATCAGCTTAAAACTGATTATGTCCGCGGCAGACACGAACCTGTTCAGATCAGGAACGTACCGTAAACATAACCAGCTATGCCGGCAAGAGCAAAAAAGACCGTACACAGGACGTTAACATCCCTTCCCATAATGACCATATCAAAAAGACCTGCAGCCATGGCAAAGACTGCGGAAACCGCACCTGCGGTTCTGTAACTGTAGCCGGACAAATAAAAAGCCAGAAAGACACATGCAATTCCAAGAATAAATTCCACTGCATCAGGAATATTCATTTTCCTGAACAGAGGAGTCCCAGATCCAAGTACCCGTTTTTTATCTTCCGGCAGCTGATTAAAATACTTCTTTCGAGTTTCCTCTAATCTTTCACGTCTTTCTGCTTTCTTCTGTCTGACAGATGAGGCAGAAACTCTGATGCCGTAGTTGCCGGCCATGAGAGCCACAACATCCGGATCAGGAACTGAACTGAACTCGGAGGCTCTGCTGGAAAAAATATTTTCAAAGCCGTGAGATCTGCCGGAAACCACATTTTTTTCAGAGGTTATCTTTCCGTTAACAATGATAGATGCATAGGGAGTCCCGCCTTCACTGGATGCCTCTACATAAAGACGGATTTTCTTTTCCTTAAGGTTGTAATCCACCCGTATGTAATCATTGTAAAGGTTGGTTTTATAATATGTCGCCCTGTATCCGCTGAGTTCAGAGGATCTCTTTTTCCAGTTTCTTTCTGCTGAGTCGTATGATCTGTTGTTCTGATTTGTATTCATAAATATAATATAATCTATGTTAAAAGAGATTGGCTGTAAGCCAATCTCTTCAACAAAAACAGGAAACAGCTATTTCTTTTTATGCCTGTTTGCCCTTCTGCGTTTTTTACGCTTATGGTTTGCTATTTTTGTACGTTTTTTCTTTTTACCGCATGGCATACGCTGTATCTCCTTCTTTTACGGATATTTTTCTACTGCTTAAGGTTGTCTACTTCACCAGAATTATTTCTTTTAGCAGCCTTTGGCTCTGATGTTACTGCATTTTTATCTTCCAGAAATTCAGGAAATGCAGTTCTGTCAGATGAAATAATTAATTTCAAATTACCGGCCATTTTGTCAATATAAATATATTTTAATATGTCCGGATTTTCTTTTATTATGGAGGACATCTCCCGGTAATGTCTGTAGATCCCGTCCTGAGATGCTGCATCCGTCTTAAGTCTGCTGCTGATTTCCAGCATTTTTCTCTCCCCTTCTGCTGCTGTTTTTCTCAGCATAAATGCCTGGGCAAGGCCTTCTTCATAAAGTTTCCGGTCAGGATACACCGGAAGACCTGCCGGCTCAAGAGAATTTACTGCAAGACCGTAAGACTCCATCAGTTCTTTAAAACTTTCCATTCCCTGAGAAATTTTTTCCAGAGAAGCAGCAAGGCTTTCAGGCCTGTACACAGGTGTCAGACAGGGAGACAGATACCGGTTAACTGCTGAGTCCAGTTCCACAGCCATAAATTTTTCAGGGCCTTCGGAATCCCTGTAAAAGTTCAGATCCCTCACTTTTCCTTCTTTTATGGAAATATTCAGTTTCAATGGTATCTCAATTTTCCAGGAATCCTCTTTAAGATCCTTCAGTTCCGGAATGGTGATGACCACACTGTGAGTAAAATATTTTTCCTGCGGACGTGTTTCCACGGAAAAACGCCACGGGAAAGCTCCGTAGAAATTTACATATCTGTTTTCGGAAACAGCCACAACATTTCCTGTTGCCTTTTCAACAGCCACGCCAGTCATTCCTTCAGCCACAGGGTGAAAGGATGTAATTCCTGTATAGACAGCCAGAACCAGTATAAAAAAAACCGTCAGTTTAAATACTTTCATAATTCACCGGAACAGTTTGTTTATAATATGGAATCTATTCTGATTCCTCTTCTTCATCATCTCTGTAGGATACAAATCTGGCAGGCATAATTGTTGAAATAGCATGCTTGTAGATCATATTCTGTTTTTTATCAACCTCAAGGAGAAGTGTAAAATTGTCAAAACTCAGAACTTTTCCCTTAATTGGTACTCCGTTTACAAGATAAACTGTAATATCACATT
>JAZRYV010000261.1:0-2379 GCA_045600925.1 Spirochaetota bacterium | reverse complement strand
GAGATATCTTTAATAACCGGGCAGGCAAAGCTTTTTGACAGATGTTTCAGTTTCAAACGCATATATGACCTTCAACCTCCCTCAGTAATCGATTGCCTGCTAAAGCAGATCCCTTGTTCCAATCAGATTTTCATACCATGTTCTGGTTTTGACCCTCCTGAAATTCAGGTTCATACTGCATACAGACATGGAAATAAGCAGAATATAATAAGCAGCTGTTATCCATGGATTCCAGGTAAATATCTGGTACGGCAGCAGGTAAAAATGCCTGTTCAGAGCATTGATCACCAAAGTAATCACCCCTGCGCCTGCCGTTGAAAGCAGGATAATTTTGACAAGTTCCCACAGATTCAGCCTGATCAGTTCCCTGATAATGGTTTCTTTAGAATACCCGGCATATTCAAATACAGATACAAAACTGCTGTTATAGATAAATTCTGTTTTGCGCAGCTGTATATAAAAAAGAATTGAAAATATCATAGTCAGAAACGCCAGCGGCAGCAGTATCCTTGAGAGTACAGGCCAGACCAGCTCCTGATCCAGTGCCATTCCCTTTATCTCAATTCGACTCCCGTTTTTTCGGAGCATATCCCCATATTTTTCTTCATAAGTTCTGGCACTTTTATAAGAATCAAAATACAGCTGATATCCTCTCTGCTTTTCACTCCCCATGAAAAAATCCCTGTCCGATTCAAGAGGCTGCAGCAGGGCATTATTGATAAAATACAAATCCTGGCAAAAAGATGGATCATATTCTGACCCGGCAGCAACATCAACACCGATTGATGAAAGATACATCCGGTCAAACTCCGTAAGATGATCCAGTATCCCCACAATTTCCAGCTCAACGGTACCAATACCATACAGATTTCTTTCCAGAGTGTTCCCAAGAAGTTTTTCCGGATGCTCCCCTGCCATGAATTCCGCCATTTCGGCAGAAAGAATAATCTGCTTATCCCCTGTAAAATAGGTACCGTACAGGATCTTATCTGACAGTATAAACGCATTTTCCCGGAAAGGAAGCACATAAAAACTCAGCTCATAATCCGGAAGATCGTATGTAAGCACATCGTCCGTATACTCTATCCCATCCGGACAACTGGCACTGTAATCAAGTACTGCTTCAATAATTCCTTCCTCAGAAGGACTGATATCATCCCATGTGTTTCCTCCTGCTGTTGATACATGCAGAGAATTCACATGGTAAAGCAGATCCGATGTTACATCATTTTTATGTTCAAACACATCAGCAAAAGAACAGATTATCAGGGAAGCTGCTATGAAAACAGCAAAATATATCTGTGAGCGTTTTTCCCTTTTCCCGGAGCAAAACCATTTTTTTAAATAGCTGCGGGGAGCAGGAAGTCTGCTCCCCACCCCAATTTCTGTTTTATTTCCCGTAATCTTCCTGTTTTCCATTTTAACAGGATAAGATTTCACGGCACAGACCCTGGCAGAAGAATCCTTGGAAAACTTCAGCACCACATCAGCATAAGCTGCTGCCTCCGGGTCATGGCTTGCACATATAATCAGGATATCCCTGCTCAGCGAAACGAACATCTCAAACAGCGTTTTTTTATTCTGTTCATCCAGTGATGCCGTAGGTTCATCCAGAAGAAATATTTTTCCGCCATTCAGCAGCGCTCTTGCCATCGCCAGACGCTGTCGTTCTCCGCCGGACAGGGTACCGGGATACTGCTTTTCCTTTCCGCTCAACCCCATCTGCTCAATACGCCGCTGTATTTCCTGATCTTCTGTTCCCAGAATCCGCAGGTTGTCCATTACAGTCAGAAAATCTACAAAATAACTGTCCTGAGTAATATACTCAACTTTCTTTTTCCTAACCTGTTCCCTGTATACCTGATTATTCCAACAGATCGTACCTTTCTCGAAAGAAGACAATCCGGCGAGGATATTCAAAAAAGTCGTTTTTCCACTGCCGCTCTCTCCAAGCAGCAGATAAAAACCAGTATCAGCAAAACAACAGTTCACATCTGAAAATATCTGTCTGCTCCCATAGGATTTTGATAAATCTCTGCATATTATCATATCATTCTGTAAGTTCCTTTCTGTCTGCATCCAACCTGCTTTTTCTTCTGTAAAACACTTCCTGCAGCCGCTTCACTTTTTCTCTGCACCTAATCGCTTTTTTCCTGACTTATCATCTCCTTATCCGGGATATAGCGCTCATACTTATTCTCATGGATGTTTTTCAAAAAAGTATACAGCCTCGACAAATCCACTCCGGCCATCTCCATATCCTGATAATTTTCCTTTCCCGTGATAAACAGTTCTTCTTCCTTAATCATATCTGTGATGGAGCATATTTTTTCCCATAGTTTTACTTGTTCTTCATCAGCCTTTCCTTTGTCAACAAGG
>JAZRYV010000260.1:0-3559 GCA_045600925.1 Spirochaetota bacterium | reverse complement strand
TATCTTTATAATGCTTGTGGCAGACTACTCCGGAGGCCGGTACCCTCTCATTTCCATTGCTCTGGCAATTCCGGTAACAGGACTGATCCTTGGACTGAATCTTGTTCTGACAGTACTGACATGGTCCTTTGACAGAATATTCATATGGATGTGGGCTGTTCCTTTTCTGATACACACAGCAGTCCTTGCCATCAGCATAAAGTTCTATGTGATTCTTTCAAAAAAAAGCGAAAGATCCCTCATCGGAATTATAAAAAACATCTTTGAGGACCCGGGAGACAATCCGGACAGGAAGGCATGTATTGCCTATTCCACACTGTTCGTCTTTCTTCTGGCTGCAGCTCTGCTATGTACAAACTATATTTTCCTTCTTAAAAATCCTGAGATGAAGCTTTCCGAAAAACAAATAAGCACATTTCTGGACAGCTACTATTCAGAATCTGCAGAGGATCTTAATCTGCCGGAAACATCCCTGGTGTCAGGAGACAGGGATGCAGAAATGACTGTAGCAGTATTTACGGACTTTCTCTGTCCTGCATGCATAAAATTTTATGAGACAGAAAGATATCTTCTTTCCAGATTCCCAGGCCGCATAAAATTTGCAGTCTATCATTATCCACTGGACAGATTCTGCAACAGAAGTACTGATTCCACACTTCATACAAATTCCTGCATGGCATCCGCAGCAATGGAAGCCGCAGCAAAAACAGGAATTTTAGCCAAATACATGAATATCCATTTCACTGAACAGAAAAAATCAGATGATGTCTATTCTGTGGAACAGGCTCTGTCTGTTCTGGACAAAACAGGTCTGCCAAAGAATAAAATCAGAGAATTTACAGAATATCTCCATTCTGCTGATGCATCTGCAGATATTAAGAAATCAGTTGAGGCTGCAGAAAGGCTGAAAATTGATTCAACTCCAACCATATTTATCAACGGAAGAAGACTGGAAGGAGCGCCTCCTGCAGAACTGCTTGCGATTCTCATAAAACAGGAACTGAAAGCTGCGGGAAATAAATAAACATAAAAAGCCTGCGCTGACGCAGGCTTTTTAATAAACAGAAATTAAGTTCACAACAGAAAAACACTGCAGCAGAATTATCATCCTGCCGGAACAGGTTCCTTAACTTCCCATGACACACTGTCCATTACCCGGAAACCGCTCTTTTCCTTTTCATCCACCCCTTTCCATTCGATAGTCATGGACAAACCGTCAACCTTTCCTATTATATAGCCGTGAATGCCTTCCACATGAGCTTCATTTTTCACCAGAGTATTTCTGTAATAACCTCCCCATTCACGCAGAGGACCTCCGCCTGTTCCTGCCGTAATCTGACGGATCTCATGTCCCTTTGAATCCTTTATTACTGCTCTGTTATAGAGATGATCATGACCGCAGAAATAAACCCTGCATCCGCTGCTGCCCAGCATGTCCCAGAAACGGTTTCTTTCCTCTTCATACCAGGAAAGATTATCCTGAAAATTAATTTCAAAAGCAGGTTCATGACCGAAAACTATCACATGAGGAAGCCGGATGCTGGTCAGCTGTCTTTTTATCCAGTCCTCGTTTACCCTGTGCTGACCGCTGCTGTAAACATCTATGCCTGTAAAAAAAACATTTTTATGGACAAAGCTGTATTCAAGACGTTTTCCGCATTCGGGACCGTTTTCAGGAATATAGTCATATTCATTAAATGCATCAAGGAAGGCTTTTTTCAGTTTTTCTGCAAAGCCTTCAGGGGGTTCAAGAGCTGCAGGAAGAGGAGGAAGCACAGTCCGTTCAGGGCCTTCATCATGATTTCCACGTACCGGATAAATCCTGATCCCGGCATCATAGAGAGGTTTCATGGCAGTTTTCCACTGATCATATTCCTCTCTGTATTCCATATCATGATTCCACACCCATCCGTTGACAAGATCCCCGGATACAAGAACAATATCCGCTTTTTCATAAAGAATATCAGCCGCAATCTTTTCAGTCACAGGTTTATTAAAGCAGCCTTCATCAAATCTGCCTCCATGAGTGTCGCTGACAACAGCAAATTTCCAGGACTCAGATTCCCTCATGCCTCTCCACTCATTCTGAAAGAAAGCGGCAAAAAGAAAACAGCACAGCAGTTAAACTGTTTTTCAAAAATTTGCTTCCTTTCCTTAAATATTAACTGTAAAAATATTTTCAGTACATGAAATAAATATGCCGTAATTATTACGGCACAACAGCTGTTCAGACATTTCCGTCCGGTACTTCAGGTCATAATCAGAAATAACTGATTTCCTTATTTCAGACCTTCAGAATTTTTTTCAGGAATGCACCTGTCCAGGAGCCCTTAACCTGAGCAACAGTTTCCGGAGATCCCTGTGCAATCACTGTACCGCCCCTGTCCCCTCCTTCCGGGCCGAGATCAGTAATCCAGTCAGCAGATTTTATCATATCCAGATTGTGTTCTATAACCAGTACAGTATTGCCCCTGTCCACAAGGGACTGAAGCACCCCGAGCAGACATTTTATGTCAGCAAAATGAAGACCGGTTGTCGGTTCATCCAGAATATAAAGTGTCCGGCCTGTACTCCTTCTGGAAAGCTCAGTGGCAAGCTTGATTCTCTGGGCTTCACCGCCTGAAAGGGTTGTGGCTGACTGACCGAGACGGATATATCCCAGTCCAACATCCTGAAGTGTCTTAAGTTTAGGCCTGATTGCCGGAATGTTTTCAAAAAAATCACAGGCCTCATCAACGGTCATATTCAGAACATCGCTTATGCTCTTTCCCTTATATCTGACTTCAAGGGTTTCATGATTATAGCGTTTTCCGTCGCATACATCACAGGTGATATACACATCCGACAGAAAATGCATTTCGATTTTTTTTACACCGTCCCCCTGACAGGATTCACAGCGGCCTCCGGATACATTAAAGGAAAAACGTCCTGGTTTATATCCCCTTGCCTTTGACTCAGGCAGACTGGCAAAAAGTTCTCTCACAGGACCGAAAAGTCCTGTATATGTGGCAGGATTGGATCTTGGCGTACGGCCTATGGGAGCCTGATCAATGTCTATAACCTTGTCAATATTCTCCAGTCCGGTAATTTCACGAAAATTTCCCGGAACTTCCTTTGATTTCATTATAAGAGCAGATGCGGCTCTGTACAGAATATCCATGATCAAAGTTGATTTTCCGGATCCGGAAACTCCTGTGACAGCAGCAAAAACACCCAGAGGAATCTTAACATCTACATTCTTCAGATTATTCTGTACAGCTCCTTTTATTTCAAGAAAGGCAGATGGCACTCTTCTGCATTCCGGAACAGGAATAGTTTCCCTCCCTGACAGGAATCTTCCTGTAACAGATTCCTCAGCAGCCTCAATCTCTGCCGGAGTTCCGGCAGCCAGCACATATCCACCGTTGACTCCTGCCCCTGGACCAAGATCCACAACAAAATCTGCTTCCCGGATAGTCTCTTCATCGTGTTCTACCACAATAACCGTGTTTCCCAGATCCCTCATCTTTTTAAGACTGGCCAGAAGCTTCTGATTGTCTCTCTGATGGAGACCTATGCT
>JAZRYV010000259.1:0-12007 GCA_045600925.1 Spirochaetota bacterium | reverse complement strand
GCGAGAGACTGACAGATCTCCTTGAAGGAATAAATATTTTTTATCTTGATCAGTACGGCTGCGGTGCTTTCGCAGAACCTGGACTTAATTATTTTGACGGGAAAAAGATTCTCTCCTATATCAATACAGTGGAGGAGAATTCCATCTTTCTTAAATATGACAGAATCATGGATATTCTTCTGACTCTGTATTACAGATCTGATGACAAAAAAGAAATACTCACTCCGGATTTTATGAAGGTGCTGGCTTCATCAGTACATTCAAACCTGCTCCCTCAGGAAATGTACAGCCTTACAAAGTATCTGTTCAGGGAAGGAGCCGATCTCCGCAGCATTATAATGCCTGGCGAACTTGAAGGAAACTACTACATCAGCAATGACATTACATATAAAATATATGAGAAGGAATTCATAGGACGGCTTGTTGCCGGTACAGAGGATGATTCTGTTCCTAAAATAAAAATTTTAAATGCAACAGACGTCTCAGGTCTGGCAAGAAAAATGCGCAACACCCTGAACAGAGACGGATACAATGTGGTGGAATTCGGAACATCTCCGTATGGTCCGCTGAAAAAATCCATCATAATATGCCGGAAAGGGGACAACAGGTTTGCAGAAAAAATTTCAGACCTGACAGGAATTTCAACTGTCTATTATATAATGGATAACAGCCTTCTTTACAGCACAGTAATAATAATAGGAGACGACCTTGCAGTACATGAATGATACTACAGAGCTTATTAAGAAAACCACAGCTCTTCTCACTGAAAGAAAGGCGGAAAAAACTTCTGCCGTCAATATTTCAAAGCTAAACAGTTATTTTGACTGGTTTGTAATTACCACCGGATCCTCTTCTCTTCACTGCAGATCTCTGGCAAGGGCAGTAGAGGATCTTATGGCTTTGGAAGGACGGAAACTCAGATTCCATCCTGACATGGATTCGGAATGGATCGTTCTTGATTATGATGATATTGTCTTTCATATCTTTTCATCAGAGGCAAGAAACTATTATCAGCTGGAAAGGCTCTGGGGAGACGGAACATTTCTTGAACAGTAATTTAAAACGGATTATAAAAGATCCGGAATAAAATAAAATACAGGAGTCGTAAGACATGACATTTATAGAGGATGTGATCGGACGTGAGGTCCTGGATTCCAGGGGAAATCCTACAGTTGAAGCAGAAGTTGAACTTTCTTCCGGTGCAGTAGGAAGAGCAATAGTCCCTTCAGGAGCTTCTACAGGCGAACATGAAGCTGTTGAACTGAGAGACGGAGACAAAAAACGCTATCTCGGAAAAGGAGTGCTTACTGCTGTTGAAAACATCAACGGACAGATAGCAGATGCTCTAATTGATGCAGATGCCTTTAATCAGATTGAAATAGATAAAATTCTCTGTGACATGGACGGAACTCCAAACAAGGGAAAGCTTGGAGCCAACGCAATCCTCGCAGTGTCTCTTGCCTGTGCAAGAGCATGTGCAGAAGCAACAGGTCTTCCTCTTTACCGTTATCTTGGAGGCGTTAATGCCAGAGAACTTCCTGTTCCTATGATGAATATCCTCAACGGCGGTTCTCATGCAGATTCCAATGTTGATATTCAGGAATTTATGGTAATGCCTGTCGGCGCACCTTCATTCAGGGAAGCTCTTCGCTGGGGGGCAGAAACTTTCCATTCCCTTAAGAGCGTTCTTAAAGGAAAAGGCTACAATACAGCTGTAGGTGACGAAGGCGGTTTTGCTCCCAGCTGCAAATCCAATGAAGAACCTCTGGAACTGATTGTTGCTGCCATAAAAAAAGCAGGTTTCAAGCCGGGGAAAGATATCATGATTGCAATGGATATTGCCTCCAGCGAATTCTATGACAAGAAGACAAAAAAGTACATCTTCGGAAAGAGCGACAAGAGCAGACGTTCCAGTGAAGAAATGGTTGATTTCCTTGAAAACCTTGTAAACAGCTATCCGGTAATTTCCATAGAAGACGGACTTGCAGAAGACGACTGGGATGGATACAGAATGTTTACAGAACGTCTTGGCAGAAAAATCCAGATTGTTGGAGACGACCTGTTTGTTACAAACACAGAACGTCTTAAGAAGGGAATCGAAAAGGGAATAGCAAACTCTATCCTTATAAAACTGAATCAGATCGGAACACTTACAGAAACTCTTGAAGCCATTGAAATGGCAAAGAGAGCAGGATATACTGCAATCGTTTCACACAGATCCGGAGAATCAGAAGATACTACAATTGCAGATCTTGTTGTGGCAATGAACACAGGACAGATTAAGACAGGTTCAGCATCCAGAACTGACCGTATTGCAAAATACAATCAGCTTCTCCGCATAGAAGAAGAACTCGGTGCAATGGCTCAGTACAAGGGAATGGGAGTTTTCTACAACCTTGCACAGAAATAAGTATTTCTGGGGATTTGTTATTCTGGTATTTTTTGCTTTCGTTTATGTCTTTGTATTTTCAGGCTCTGGCATAATCGAAAGAACATTTCTCCGGAATAAAACAGAGAACCTGAGCCGTACAATAGATGAACTGAAGCTCCGTACATCGGAGCTTCAGCAGACTCTTAATGCCTATGAAAACGGTCTTATGACAGATGATGACTATCTCAGGGCCGGTTATATTTCAAAAGGCGCAAAACGTCTCGTATTCAGCGGAGAGGAAAAAGAAGCCTCTCCTGAACCTGCAGAAGTAAAAGAACCCGGACTTGAGCTGATTCATATGCGTGTCGTATGGCTTGTAACAGGAATGCTTGTGATGCTTTTCTGGTTCAGCAGAAAGAGCAGATCCGGGGAATCCGGAACCGATGATAAACAGAACATTTACAAAGGCTGATCTGACCATAGTCCGTTATCAGCTGAACAGCCGTAAAATCCTTATGGCAGGAGTCGCAGGACACTGTCACTGGGGCTGCCCTGCAGTAATCTATATCAGACCGGATGCTGATTCCGGAGGCCGTGAATTCTACACACCTGTGGCAACACCGCTGTGGCTGACATGTCCGTTTCTTAACAGGAAAATCCACGATCTTGAATCAAAGGGACTCATAAAACAGCTGGAATCAAAGCTTAAGGATGAACCGGAATTTGCATCAGCCATGGAAAAAGCCACTAAAGCCTATGTGGATTTAAGAAAGGAACTGCTGACCGGAACAGTTCCGGATACTCCTGAAACAGAAAAACGAATGAACAGCGGCATAGGCGGAACAGAAAACAGGAACACTCTTAAATGCCTGCATCTGCATACAGCCCATTATATGTCCTGTGCTGCCAATGCCGCAGGAAAACTGGTCTGGGAACTGCTGGAAGAAACTCACTGCAGCGATGCAGAATGTCTTAAACATTTATAAAAACCTATGAAAAAAACAGCTTTCTGCTTTTTCATTCTTTTCCTGATTCTTTCCATGGGATCTGTCCATGCTGAAACAGCTCTACGGGAAATGAAGACCATACATTTTGATATTTTCTTCCCGGAAGGAATGGAAAAGACAGCAGCATATACAGGATCTGCTGCAGAAAAGGCTTATGCAGAAATTGCAGATAAACTTAATCACGAAATGTCAGTCCCTGTTCCTGTCTTTTTATCCGATGAAAACTGTGCAGTCGGAACAGATCTTTTCAGAACATCGCATAAATTTATGAACAGGTGTATATGTACAGGTACAGGACAGAATGAGAATCTGTCTGTGCAGCTTGCATTATGTTTTTTATATGACAGATGCAGGCAGCAGGGATACGGACCTCTTTCTGTCGGCAGTATTCCTGAGAATGAACTTAAGGCAGATGCGGAAAAGGCTGCAGAAAAAACAGGGAGAGAGACTGAACCGTTTTTTGATTTCAGACAGACTGTTTTTACAGATTATGATCCATGGCAGAATATGTTTCTTTCCGGCAGTGCAGGTCTTCATCTTATGTCTGACCGTGAAAATGCCTGTAATTTTTCACTGATGGCTGATGATATTCTTGGCATGGAAAAAATGAAATTTTCCGGTGCCTTGACCGGAGATGAGTTTAATCTGAATCCATATTTCCTGCTGTCATGGAAACACGGAACAGGAAAGGCAGATGTGTCCCTTTC
Source organism: Spirochaetota bacterium (assembly GCA_045600925.1). Lineage (GTDB taxonomy): Bacteria > Spirochaetota > UBA4802 > UBA4802 > UBA5550 > JAZRYV01. The sequence continues at coordinate 7,922 of JAZRYV010000259.1, read as the reverse complement.
TGCCTTTATAATATCCTCACCGGTTTTCCCGGAAGCTGAAAAATTTCAGCCGTCATTATATGAGACTTCATACGGAACAGAGGATACAGAGGAGCAGGGAGGGACAGTTTCTGTTTCTGTTCCTGGAAAGATTTTTTCCATGCATGTGGAAGGGGGGCTGTCACGCTGCAGCTCTCCGGGGGAGGCTGCAGCAGGCCTGCTGAAGCTCAGAACTTCCGGTGAAATAAATCATATTTTTTCAGGTAAAAGCACAGAAACAGGAATCAGTTTCCGTGCTTCAGCAGGCCTCATTAAGTTCCTTAATGTTGACAGCCCCCTGTATTCCGGGGAGCTTTCCTTTTTATGGAATCTCAGAATTCCGGACTGCGGCAGGCTGGCATTAAAAGGCTTTGCAGGTGCAGAGACCGGCAGATGCATGGACAGGATGCCTCTGTTTTTTAATATGTTCAACGGAGTTCCAGGTTCAGGTATTTCCGGAATTTACGGACGTAAACTTTTACTTGCAGGTCCGGAATATTCTTATGAAATAAAGTCAGCTGATTTTTTCCGCTTCCGCTGTCCTTTCACCTGTGAAATTTCTCTTAAAGGAAATTTTGCACTGTTCACATCTGATTCAGGAAGTGACAAATGGACAGAGTGGGGGGCAGGCCTTAAATTTGTTTTTTTCCCGTCTCTGATTTTAAAGCTTGACGCTCTTGTGCCTGTACAGGGAAAATCAAAAAATGAATGTACATTCAGTTTCAGTGCCGCATGTTATTTACAGCAGGGTTAAAAAATGAACAGACAGTCTGTCTATACGCGAAAGACAAAGGAAACGGATATTTCCGTAGAAGTTGAACTTGCTTCCGCCGGAACAGTTTCTGCGGATACAGGTGTTCCTTTCTTCGATCACATGCTTTCTTCCTTCGGGAGACACGGACGTTTTGGTCTGAATATAATCTGTAAAGGAGATGTTCAGATTGATGCCCATCATTCTGTGGAGGACACAGGTCTGTGCCTTGGTACAGCAGTCTGTCAGGCTCTGGGAGACAAGTCCGGCATACATCGTTTCGGCGAGGCAGTTGTACCAATGGATGATGCTCTCATTCTTGCTGCAGCTGATCTTTCCGGCCGTCCCTATTTTGCATATAAGGGACCGGATCTCCGTGGATATATAGGATCCTACAGCGAAGAACTTACAGAGGAATTCTTCCGGGCCTTCTGTTCCACCTGCGGGGCAAATCTTCACATACAGGTGCTTGCAGGCAAAAACCGTCACCATATTCATGAGGGAATTTTCAAGGCTTCAGGAATTGCACTTTACAGAGCTGTAACTGTGGATCCTCTGCTGGAAGGGAAGATCCTTTCTACAAAGGGTGTAATATAATGATTACAATAATAGATTACGGCATGGGCAATATGGGCTCTGTTGTGCAGGGCTTCCGCATGTTTACTGATGATGTTCAGGTGAGTTCAGATCCTGAATCCATCAGAAGATCTGATGCTCTTGTTATGCCGGGAGACGGGGCCTTTGCCATGGCAATGAAAAATCTCAGGTCAGGCGGATGGGTTGAGCCGTTAAAAAAATACATTGCAGACGGTGGATATTTTTTCGGAATCTGTCTTGGCTTTCAGCTCCTTTATTCTTCCAGTGAAGAATTCGGACATTCGGAGGGACTTAATATAATTCCGGGACGGATCATCCGTTTCCCTGAATCAGATCTCAAGGTCCCCCATATGGGCTGGAATTCCGTAAAACTGAAAGGCTCATCGCCATTTCTGGAAGGAATTCCGGATGAAAGCTTCTTTTATTTTATCCACTCCTTTCACCCTGTTCCTGTAAATGATGAATGGACTCTGGGAGAAGCTGAATATGGTCTTAATTTTCCCTGTATCGCAGGAAAGGGAAATCTGATTGCTGCTCAGTTTCATCCGGAAAAGAGCCATAAATGGGGACTTAAGATTGTAGAAAATTTTGTTAAAAAGGTAAATTCCATAAAATGATTGTTATTCCAGCAATAGATATAAAAGGCGGAAAGTGTGTCCGTCTTCTTCAGGGAGATCCGGATAAGGAGACTGTATATTCTGACAGTCCGGCTGATATGGCCCGCAGATTTCAGGATCTTGGTGCAAAGCTGATTCATGTGGTTGATCTTGACGGGGCCTTTGAAGGCCGCCCGGTGAATCTTGATATTGTTTCAAAAATTGTTTCCTCAGTTTCTGTTCCGGTGGAAATAGGCGGTGGCATCCGTACTCAGGAAACCATCAGAATCTATCTTAACGAGGGAATAAAAAGGATTATTATAGGTTCTGCCGTTCTTGATGACTCATTTTCTGAAATGGCTGCCCTCTATCATGAGAACCTGGTTGCCGGAATTGATGCAAAGGACGGAATGGTTGCAGTCAGGGGATGGAAGGATGTCAGTTCCATAAAATCTGATGATGCCATTGCAAAAGTAATGTCCCTTGGGATAAAGGATGTTATTCATACTGATATTTCCACAGACGGAATGCTTGAAGGCCCGAATCTCAGTGCATACAGACACATTATGGACCGTTTCCCCGGCATAAGACTGACTGCTTCCGGAGGTGTGTCTTCCGAAAAAGATCTCAGAGCCCTTGAAGAAATCAATGTATGGGGAGCTGTTACAGGAAAGGCTGTATATGACGGCAGAATTAATCTTGGGCAGGTTCTAAAGCAGTTCTGACAGATTTACTGTCCCTGCCTGACAGCAGGCATAAATCCCGGAATTATGTCTCATTTTTTTTCAGTTGATGAGCTAAAAAAAATGAAATTTCTTGACAGAAACCAGCAATTAATAATATATGACTTATTGTTTCACGGGCCCATAGCTCAGTCGGTTAGAGCGGCTGACTCATAATCAGTAGGTCCGGGGTTCAAGTCCCTGTGGGCCCAATGAAGGGAGAAATCCCTAATAAGCAGAAGGATAAATTTTATGTATGCAATTGTTGAAGTAGCTGGAAAGCAGTACAAAGTTGAAAAGGATCAGGTTATCAGCGTTGATCTTCTTCAGAAGAATGAAAATGAAGTATTCAATATTGAATCAGTACTGCTTTTTGAAAACGATGGAAATACGCTTGTAGGAAAGCCTTTTGTTCCCGGTGCAAAGGTTACAGCACAGTTTCTCGGAAACATTAAAGGTGAAAAGGTCATGGGCGCAAAATTCAGAAAGCGTAAAGGATATATGCGTACTATAGGCCACAGAGAGCAGTATTCACAGCTTAAAATTACTGAGCTGGCTCTTAATTAATAGTTGATTACAGTACTTCTGGGAAATATCCTTCTTAAGAACGGAAAACCGGTAATAAAAAATCCGGATAATTTTTCCATTACAGTTTCAGGACATTCCCGGAAGGAAAAAAAAGGGAAGGATATTCTCTGTGCTGCAGTTTCAGCAGTCAGCCAGACAGCAGTTTTAATGCTGGAAAAAACAGAAGGTCTGATTCAGACTGTAGAACAGAAGGACGGGTTTCTTAAAACTGTCTGTAAAATTACAGAAGAAAGTAATAACAGGACTGAGATAATACTGGAGTTTTTCCTTACAGGAATTATTGAACTTGCAGTACTTGAACCTGAAGAAATTCAGATCCGGTCCGTTTGAACAGATAAATCAAGGAGCATTATCATGGCACATAAAAAAGGTGGCGGTTCAAGCCGAAACGGAAGAGATTCTGCATCCCAGCGTCTTGGTATGAAAGTCGGAGGCGGACAGCTTGTTCCGGGCGGAAGCATTATTATCCGTCAGAGAGGAACAAAAATCCATCCGGGACTTAATGTAGGCAGAGGCGGAGATGATACTCTGTTTGCAAAAGTTACAGGTGTTGTAACATTTGAAAGATACGATAAGTACCGTAAACAGGTTTCAGTATATCCTGCAGAACAGGCTTAGTTCTTTTAAATAGATTTAAAACAGGCGCGTACGCTACAACGTACGCGTTTTGTGTATTAATGGGCTTTTCGGAGTAGTCATTTGGCAAAATTTACAGATTCAATTACCATCAGGATTAAGGCCGGAGACGGAGGGGCCGGAGGGCTGTCTTTCAGGAGAGAAAAATTCATTGAAAAAGGCGGTCCTGACGGAGGTGACGGAGGTCACGGGGGAAACGTCTACATTCAGCCTGACAGAAGATATTACAATCTGTCCCATTATTTTAAAGACAGAGTCTACCGTGCCGGTCGGGGAGGCTCCGGCATGTCCAGAAATATGCACGGTTCCGACGGAGAGGATCTTGTGATTCCTGTACCCCCTGGAACTCAGGTTTATAATGTCGAAACTGGAGAACTTATGGCAGATCTGTGCACAGAAGGAGAAATGTTCTGTGCTGCTGAAGGAGGAATAGGCGGCAAAGGCAATGCTTTCTTTAAATCAGCAACCCATCAGACTCCCAGAATGGCTCAGCCTGGGATGCCGGGGCAGGAGCTTGCAGTCAGACTGGACCTGAAACTTATTGCAGATATCGGTCTTGTTGGCCTTCCCAATGCAGGAAAATCCACTCTACTTTCCATGCTTACGGAAGCGAAGCCGAAAATAGCAGATTATCCGTTTACAACTCTTATACCTAATCTTGGTGTTCTGGAAACTGGAGACAGGGCAGTTTTTATTGCTGATATTCCCGGTATTATTGAAGGTGCTCATAAGGGGCATGGTCTTGGGCTTTCTTTTCTTCAGCATATCGAAAGGGTGAAAGCCATACTGTATATGATTGATATAACTGAAGAAGATCCTGTGTATGTATACAATCTTCTTAAAGATGAGCTTCGTTCTTATAATCGGGATCTGCCTGAAAGACCTGCATATATTCTGCTTACAAAGACTGATCTTGTTAATCAGGAGGAACTGGAGTCTAAGGCAGGTCTCTTTAAAGAAAAGAATGTGCTGACCATTTCTTCCATAGGCGGTTATAATATGGATAAACTTGTTTCAGTTATCACCAGTCTGGGGCAGAAATGAGAAAAAAACTGCTTGCTGATGTAAAACGTATTGTGGTCAAAGTGGGGACATCATCTGTCACCGAAAACGGCTGTATATCCCATGAAAAAATCAGCCGTCTTGCGGAAGATGTAATTTCCCTTATGAAAAGAAATTATCAGGTGGTTGTTGTCACATCAGGGGCCATAAGTACCGGTGCCGGAGCTCTTAAAAAAGACAGATCAGTTTTGACTGTTCCTGAACGTCAGGCCATGGCAGCAGTTGGGCAGGCTGTTCTTATTAACGAATACAGGGAGTGTTTTGAAAAGCTTGGATACAGCATCGGGCAGATTCTTCTGACAGAAGAGGATGTAAAAAACAGAAGACGTTTTCTTAACGGCCGGCATACATTTGAAGCGCTGCTTGATCTGGGAATCGTCCCTGTGGTCAATGAAAACGATACAATTGCAGTCAAGGAAATTAAATTCGGTGACAATGACACTCTTTCTGCCTACGTAGCCGGTCTGATTGATGCTGATCTGCTGATACTGCTTTCCGATGTGGATGGTTTCTATTTCGATCTTAAAAATGATACAGGTCCGGCAGAACTTGTGGAGTGCATTACTCCGGATATTATGGCAAAGGCAGGTGATGCTGGTTCCATAGGCGGAACAGGCGGCATGATAACAAAACTGCGGGCTGCGGATGTGATGATCCGTTTCGGTGAAAAGATGATCATTGCAAAAAGCAGCGAGCCTGATGTCCTGAACAGAATCATGGACGGTGAAGGTCTGGGAACGCTTTTTATGGGAAAAGGAAAGAGGCTCCCGGGCAGGAAAAGATGGGTAACTCTGGGAAAGACAAGGGGAGCCCTGGTTCTGGATTCCGGTGCAGTAAAGGCTCTGTCTTCCGGGAATAAATCCCTGCTTGCTTCCGGTATAACTGCTGTCAGGGGTTCCTTTGAAATGAATGACGTTGTGGATATGGTTTCTGAAAATAATGAAGCCGTGGGAAAGGGGATCGTCAACTACAACAGCGAAGAGCTGGCTCTTATTATTGGCAAGAGCACGGGAGAAATAAAGAAAATTCTGGGAGGCGCTGCTTTTTATGAAGAGGTGATCAACCGCCACAATATGATTCCGGCGGGTGAAAGGTCATAGATTCTTCTGACTTACATTCCTATGCCAAGAGAAAAAGAAAACTCAGTTCCTCCGTTTTTAAGATTCCATGAATAGTTAAATCCCACAGCGGGAAAGGCAACCTTTTTCAGATAGATTCTGGTTCCGCATCCTGGTCCCAAATAATCCATCCAGCCTGTACTGTCCCTTTCGTAGATACCCTGTTCCCAGAAGCCAAGAATGGTTGCTGCTCCCCAGCTGAATTTCAGAAAGGAAATGGCGTATTCGTATTCAAGAGAATATGAGAGATTTCTGTCAGCAGTGGATGTTTTTGACGGCAGACATGCTGCTCCTGTTCTGCCTCCTATTTTATTTTCATAAATCACAGGTTTGCTGAAGAAATTTCCTTCTCCTGTCAGGGATATACGGTCATCACCAAACAGAGTGAAGGAATATCTGACAGATGTCCCGAGATCATTAAAATGTTCGTATCTGCTGTCTTTTGAAAAATAACGGCTGAAAGAAGTCTTTCCTGTAAAGCCGTAGGAAAGATATCTTCCATACCGGAGATTATCAGCTTTCAGTGAAACTGAAGCATAGAGAAAACGGCAGTTTTCCGGAGGATTTAACATATCCTTATAATTTTTATCGATTTTGCCGTCAGAAATGCCTCCACCAGCAAGAAATTCAATTCCATCGGTGAAAACATATCCTCCAAAAAGTCCTGCATCCGTTTTCTTTATGGAGAATTCATTCATCGGAATCTGATGCTGTCCAACGCGTTTTTCCTCGGAAGACCTCCAGGATAAAATCATCTGGCCGGTGAATCTTGAGCCTGCAATGGATGGGTCCCTGTACATGGAAAAGAAACTGAAATCATCTGAAGAAACAAGGAATCCCGCCAGCAGAAATTTAGTTGTTCCAAGAAAATTTGAATCCATGACCATAAAACCGTAACTGGTGCTGTCATCATGGCTCATAACAAGGGGGACCGGAATAAATGACATTTTTTCTTTCATGGAAAGATGTATGACTGCCTTTCCGTCTTCTTCGGCATATGAAAGTGTGATGTCGGAAAACAGTCCGCGTTTTTTAAGACGGTTGACAAAATCATCACACTGAAAAGAAGAAAGAGGACTGCCTTTTTTAATACGTGCATCCCGAAGGATAATAAATTCTGCAGTTCTTCTCAGACCTGTTATTTCAATTCTGTCAAAAGGCAGATCTCCGTGCTGACTGATGAAATTTCTAATGTCAGCTGTATAGTTATATTCAGGACCTTCTGTTTCCTCTGAAAAAAGAGGAACAGAAATTGCTGAGAAAAATAAAGCTGAAAAAAATAGCAGTTTTTTCAAAATGACCCTGTAAAAGTTTAAAACGATTCAGCCTGAAATTTTATGAAAATATTTCTTGCTGTTTTAAGAATCTGAGCTCTTTCTGATTTGTTTCTGCACAGCTCGTAGGCCTTCCTGAGAGAGAGAAAAGCGGTTTCCCTGTCGTTAAGAGATAAACTGACATAAGAAAGGGAGCAGAGCAGGTCAATCTTTTTCATATTATTTTCTTCTTCGTTAAAATGCTTTCTGTAAAGAGCTGCTGCGTTTTTAAGCTCTGCAGTGTATTCATTCTGACGGTTCAGATTCCTGCATATTCCAGCCAGCATTTTATGATACTCCGGATCCTCATGACTGTAATTGACTGAGCTTTTGAGCTCCAGAAGCAGTTCTGTTTCCAGATTGTCTGCTTCCTCTGTTTTTCCCTGCATACGGAGAAATGATGCATATCCGGTTCTGACATCAGGTGAATTTTTCCATCGGCCGGCAAGAAGATTATCAAAAATTTTCTGAGAATTCTTCATGAGATTTTCTGAAGGATAAATACTGCATGCAAACTGCAG
>JAZRYV010000258.1:0-1088 GCA_045600925.1 Spirochaetota bacterium | reverse complement strand
GAAGGATTTGATATAACTCTCCTGCCCGTTCAAACTGACGGAACAGTTAATCCTGAATCTGTAAAAAATGCTGTCACTGACAGAACCGCTCTTGTATCTGTTATGTATGCAAACAATGAAACAGGAATAATTCAGCCTGTTTCTGATATAGCAAACATATGCCATGAAAACAATATACTTTTTCATACTGATGCTGTTCAGGCTGCCGGACACATACATATAAACGTAAAAGAACAGAATATCGACCTTCTTTCAATATCCGGACACAAGTTCGGTGCTCCCAAAGGAACAGGTGCCCTTTTTATCAGAAAAGGAATCCATATTCCAAATCTTATATTCGGCGGAGCACAGGAAAAAGGTCATCGTCCCGGAACAGAAAATGTCGCAGCAGCTGTCGGAATTGGGAAAGCAGCTCTTGAAGCCTGTGAAAATATGAATCAGAGATATGAATATACAGCAGCCCTCAGGGATAGACTGACAGACGGACTGCTTAGTATTTCAGGAGTAACTCTTAACGGAAGCAAGGAAAACCGTCTTCCGGGACACTGCAGTATTTCTCTGAGAGGTACAGACGGCGAGGCTCTTCTTCTGATGCTGGATCTCAAGGGAATATGTGCTTCAGCAGGTTCTGCCTGTACTTCAGGTGATTCTGCACCTTCACACGTTCTTACTGCAATGGGCGCTGACCGTGAAACAGCACTTGGCTCTGTAAGGTTTTCCCTTAGCCATAACAATACCGAAGAAGATGTAGATTATATTCTTGAAACTTTTAATTCTTTAATACAAAAACTCAGAAAAATATAAAATCTCCGTGATTTTTTAGAATCCACGGAGATTTTTTATTTTAAATACTATTCAATTCTTACTTTAGATGTATGCTGACAGCAAAATTTGTCATCGCTTATACGGAATTTTGTTTCATGTTCCGGACTGCGATTTACAGGGGTAATTTCTTCTTTATTTTTATATCTGTGCAGAACAGATGCAAAGAATATACCGGAAACTGCAAGTGCTGCCACTGCTGCAGGTATCAGCGCTCCGGAAATATTTTTCTGAAAAATATAAAAACCTGCCAGAACAGCTGCCAT
>JAZRYV010000257.1:0-1431 GCA_045600925.1 Spirochaetota bacterium | reverse complement strand
CCCTGAATGGACACAAGACATCTCCAGGGTTCAATCTCCAAAGGAAGACGACTCTTTCATTCCGTTCAAGCTGGGACAGAACCTGGGCTATTTTACCCCGGACGGAAGAATCATCAGTTCTGAAAGTTTTCCTTTCAAATCATCCATAACCAGAAGCTACTGGACACTTTTCAGTCCTGACAGCAGTTCTTTCACAGTGAACAGCTTCGACGGGAAGAAACTTTCTACAATAAATAAGTCAGGATTTCCATTCTTCGAAGACGACAGGATTTTCGTATTCCTTCCCGGAGGATCTTCCATTGAAAAACTCGATCTGGCCGGAAACACACAGTGGAAATATGAAAACTTCTCTCCGGTAACATCATTTTCTTCCAGTGCAGCGGGAACTGCTGCAGGATTCGCCGACGGATCCATCGTGGTATGGAACAAAGACGGAAAAATCCTGCAAAATTTCAGACCTACAGGAAGTGCCATCAACTCCATCAACGGTGTGGCAGTCAACAGCGATGCGTCCATTGTTGCCGCTATATCAGGACAGAACAGACAGCGTTTTCTGGTCGCAAAAAAAGACGGGGGACATTCGAAAATCATCTTCCATGAATACATCGAGGAAGAAAGTGCCCGACAGATGCTGGTGAAATTCAGTGAAAACTCCAAGACAATCTGGTATGGCCGTAAAGGCGGACTGGGTATCGTCAATATAGAAAAGCTCAGAAGTTCCTTCATACCAATCAATGGAAATCCGGTGCAGATCATAGAGATGCCTAAAGACAGGCTGACAGTAATCTTATCCAGAGATGGAAACCTTTGGACAGTAACAATCCTTGAACCATTCGACAAAGTTGCAGGAACTTTCAGTTTCACAGCTGATTGTGCCTTCATTCAGAATGAGGGAAACGCACTGTTCGTGGGAAGAGATTCAAAAATCTCCCGCATCACCTTAAAGAGAGAATAAGGACCCTTTTTACCATGAAAAAATCAACTTTAATCATAACTTCACTACTCCTTGCATCAGTTTTCCAGATCCATGCCTTCGACTGGCCTCAGGATGAGACGGCATCAGACTCCTTCTACTCATATTTCGGACAGTTACGCGGCGGTACCATTGAAAACTCCCTGATTTTCCAGAAACCTTCCGACGTAAAAGCCAGTGACAACGGAAGAGTTACTGCCATCATTTCAGCACATGACGGGGAAATGGGCTGGTTCGATTCACCACTGGGCAATGCGGTCATCCTCTCCCATCAGGATCAGATATATACTGTGTATGGGAATCTTGAAGATGATACAGTTCCTGAAGAACTTTTTGATTCTCCTGAAATAGAAAAAGGAAAAAAACTCGGAAGAAGCGGAAACACCGGATGGCAACAAGGACAGAGCTGCCTTGAATTCCTAGTTTTTGATTCAAAAAGCCGCTCTTCAATAAATCCA
>JAZRYV010000256.1:0-4337 GCA_045600925.1 Spirochaetota bacterium | reverse complement strand
TGCACAGAAGATAGATGAAAAGGTGCAGCAGGCAAGACAGAATGAACACTGGGGGAACGAATACATGACACTGGAAGAGAAAGTCCGTATTCTTATGAGAACAGATATGGCAGAAGCCAGAGAAGAAGCAAAGGCCGAAGGCAGAGCAGAAGGAAGAGCAGAAGGAAGAGCTGAAGGAAGAGCTGAAGGAAGAGCCGAGGGAAGAGCAGAAGGTCTGGCTGAAGGACGGGAAGAAGGCGTAACAAAGGCAAGAACCGAGACTGCAAGGAATCTGCTTAAAATGAATCTTTCTGACACTCAGATTGCTCAGGCAACAGGACTGTCACGGTCAGAAATTCAGGCCCTTAAATAATGATTTTATTACAGCCTGTTCCAGGCCGGAGACCATAAGCAGAACAGTCGGTTCCGGCTCATAGCCTCACAGGCCTGGCAGAGCCTGTACCACAGCAGATATGTATGGTCTATACGTCTCTGCTGTATTATCTGCAGTGTAAAGGAGAATGTGCTACATGCGGTTTTTAAGGACTGAGGCCAGATCTTCTATGTAATGGAAATCCTGAGTGTCATCTGCATGAAGGAAGATGCTCAGGTTGTCCTTTGTAAGGAGAATGGCACGGTCGCTGTTGAAATCTGCATATTTTTTAAGTTTGGCGTTTTCATCCTTTGCATACTGGCCGTTTTTGAACAGAATCATGTAGCAGACTATGTTGTCGTTCCAGGGTTTTTTTTCCTCTGCAAGGATGGTCATGTGTATGTTCCGGACTGCGGCAGAGTTGCCCTCGGGATAAATATGTTTTGTAAGCTTTTTTACTGCGGAATCATCCATCATCCATGGATTGTCCTTAAGAGTGTTCTTCAGCTGGGAAGGGATCCTGCATATTACAAAACCTTTCGGAATGTCCTTTTCTGTTATGGCAAGGGCAGAAAGGTCCTCTGTTTTATAAATTCCTGCTGCAGAGACTGCAGTAAGAGCTCCGGAAAGGATGAAAATAAGAAAAAAAAGAGTTTTTTTCACCATAAACCTCCGTTTTTCTGAAAAGGGAACTGTATAATTCCCTGTCGGCAGATTCCTGTCTCAGCTTAATTAATTAAATATTATGTCACAATTTCCTTGACGGAAATCCTATAAAAAGGAGATAGTACAGAGATGGGAAAAACTGATATTATGTCGCATTAAATGTGCCGATAATCTTAACAGAGGTTTCCATTTAATCTGCTTTTTTAATTAATCTAATTATAATCAGAAATTATTCGAAGAGGGACGGTTCAGGAGTATGGATTCAGCAAGTCAGAAAGCATGCTTTATCAGAAAAAGAGACGGAAGAGTCGTCCCTTTTGACCCGGAAAAAATTACAGATGCCATTTTCAGGGCAGCTGTAGCTGTAGGCGGAAGCGACAGAACCCAGGCTGCCGCTGTTACAGAATCAGTTGTAAGCATTCTTTCCATACTCTACAAGGATGACCGTGTCCCCACTGTGGAAAATGTGCAGGACCTGGTTGAAAAAATGCTTATTGAAAGAGGGCATGCCCGTGTTGCCAAGGCATTCATTCTCTACCGTGAACAGCACAGAAAATTAAGGGATACCGAAGTCCTTATGGACGAAGGCATCAGACTTATAGATGATTATCTGGACCAGTCGGACTGGAGGGTTAATGAAAACAGCAATATGAGCTATTCCCTTCAGGGTCTGAACAATCACATTGCCTCGGATATTACTGCAAAGTACTGGCTGGAAAGGGTGTATCCTCCGGAAATCAGGGAAAGTCATGTGAACGGGGAATTTCATCTCCATGATCTTGGTCTCCTTTCCGCATACTGTGTGGGCTGGGATCTTAAGGACCTGCTTACAAGAGGTTTCGGAGGTGTTGCAGGGAAGATTGAATCCAGACCTGCAAAGCATTTCCGCAGTGCCCTGGGGCAGATTGTAAACTTTTTCTATACACTGCAGGGGGAATCTGCAGGAGCCCAGGCTTTTTCCAATTTTGATACATATCTGGCGCCATTTATCCGTTACGACGGGCTTACTTACGATGAGGTAAAGCAGTCTCTGCAGGAATTTATCTATAATATGAATATTCCCACAAGAGTTGGTTTTCAGACGCCTTTTACTAATGTGACAATAGACCTGAATGTGCCTTCCAATATTGCAAACGAAGCCGTAATCATAGGCGGAGAACCACAGAATGCAGTCTACGGTGATTTTCAGCATGAACTTGACGTCTTTAATCAGGCCTTTGCCCAGGTGTTTATAGAAGGGGATTCAAGGAACAGAATCTTCACTTTCCCGATTCCTACCTATAATATTACAAAGGACTTTGACTGGAGCAATCCCAACCTGGACAGAATGTGGGAAATGACTGCAAAATACGGCATCCCCTACTTTGCAAACTATGTAAATTCCGATATGGATCCGGAAGATGCCAGATCCATGTGCTGCCGTCTCCGTCTGGACAACAGGGAACTCCGGAAAAGAGGCGGAGGACTTTTCGGTGCAAATCCTCTTACCGGAAGCATAGGTGTGGTCACCATCAACCTGCCTCAGGCAGCGTTTCTTTCCGGAAATGAGGATGAGTTCCGGGAAAGAGTGAAAAATCTTATGATAAAAGCAAAGGATTCTCTGGAAATAAAGAGAAAAGTCCTTGAATCTTTTACTGAAAAAAATCTGTATCCATATACAAAGCACTATCTGTCAGACGTGTACATGAGGGACGGACGGTACTGGGGAAATCATTTTTCCACAATAGGTCTTGTGGGCATGAACGAAGCCTGCAGAAATCTGCTGGACAGGGACATTTCCACAGAAGAAGGCAGAAGCTTTGCCATAAGAACTCTTAATTTTATGAGAGACACCATCAAGGGATTTCAGGAGGAGACAGGCAGTTTTTACAATCTGGAGGCAACTCCGGCAGAGGGCGTAAGCTACAGACTGGCAAAAAAGGACAGGGAAAGATTCCCGGAAATCAAAACTGCCGGTCAGAATGAACCATATTACACCAATTCTGTTCATCTGCCTGTTTCTTTCACAAACGATCTGTTTGAAGTCCTTGATCATCAGGATGAGCTTCAGTGCCTGTTTACCGGAGGAACGGTGGTTCATCTGTTCCTGGGTGAAAAGATAGATGATACAGAAGCAGTAAAGGGGCTGGTAAGAAAGATAACATCAGCCTATAAACTGCCTTATTTTTCCATTACCCCTACATTCAGCATATGTCCGGTTCACGGATATCTGCCCGGGGAACATCCTTTCTGTCCCTATGAACATTCCCCGGAAGAACTGAGGAAGTTCGGCATAGAAGTGGATTCATCAGAGGTCAGGACCGAACCGGGATCCTGCAAAATTTAGTACATTATATCAAAAAAGGAGATAAAGAATGGCAAAAGAAGTTAAGGTACCGGCAGAAATTTATTCCAGGGTTGTAGGATATTTTCGTCCTGTAAGCCAGTGGAACAGAGGAAAGAAGGAAGAATTTTCCGAAAGAAAGACATACGAATTCAAGCCTGAGTCTGTAAACATTTATGAATGTGAGAGGAATATATAAGACATCTGTCATAGAGTTCCCGGGCCGGATCTGTACTGTTCTTTTCTGCGGTGGATGCAGTATGACCTGCAGATACTGCTATAACAGAGATCTGGCCCTGAACAGTGCAGAACTGCCTGTATATTCAGAAGAAGAGATCCTTTCCTTTCTGAAATCCAGGAAGGGAAGGATCGACGGCGTATCCATTTCCGGGGGAGAGCCCACTCTTTCCCATGATTTAATACCTTTCATGAAAAAGCTGAGAGAACTGGATCTCGGCATAAAACTCGACACCAACGGTCTTAATCCCAAAGCAGTAAAGGATGCGCTGGGCGAGAATCTGCTTGATTATACGGCAGTGGACATTAAAACCTCGCCGGAAAAATACAGGGAACTGACCGGAACTGACAGATTTGACGTTATAATGGAAACGGTGTCTCTTTTAAAGGCTTCCGGCATCTCCATGGAACTGAGAACCACCTGTGTGCCGGGATTTGCAGAGGAGGAAGACCTGCAGGCCATAGGGGAAAGAACAGGACGTGTCCCTGCGTACAGCCTGCAGCAGTTTACTGTAAAGGGGGAACTTATGGATCCGGCCTTTGCAGGTCTGAAACCATATTCAAAGGATCACCTGTTTAAACTGAAAGGTGCTGTGGAAAACTTTGCAGACATATGCAGGATAAAGGGCATATAGCTTTCCGGATCAGCAGAACTGTTTAAATCTTCCTTGACATGTTTTTAAATTTCAGAATTTAAAAGATTTCCGTAATAAACAGGAGCAGAAATGACTTGTTCTGATACAGAAAAAAAAGAAGGCC
>JAZRYV010000255.1:0-1870 GCA_045600925.1 Spirochaetota bacterium | reverse complement strand
CGTCATATCGTCCGGGAACTGTGCCGTAATATATTCTGTAACCCATAAGGTCAGCATCTGTATTTTTTTTCCATTTTATGCGGATAAAACCGTCCCCTGCTTCCGTAACCTGAAGCAGTGCAGGCACAGAGGGAGCTGTATCTGTCTGATAAGCAATCCTTATATTCCACATGGAAGGTGCATTTTTTCCGTCAGGGGATGCCACAAGATGTGCTCTCCACTGGAAATATTTTCCGCGCAGAAACAGACCTTCCGGAGTTTTATGCAGATATATGTTCTTCTGATCCTTTGTAATTCTGTACCATTTTATGTCCCTGTCCTTTTCATGAAACAGTCTGTCGCTGATTCTGAATTCGGTCCAGATAAATGTGTTTTCCGGAAGTTTTTCATCCCAGGTAAAGTCTGTGACGCTGTATCCTGTATCAGGAAGTTCCATGACAGGACTGGTTATTACTCCTTCCCTGTTAAAGGGAATTCTGTCTTCGTATTGAAGTTCAATGTATCTTTTGTCTGCCATGGGGGCCAGTTTTTTCAGCTCATCTCTTGGAACTGTTGATATGCGGAATTCATCCAGCAGACCTCTGAATCCTCCGATTCTTGCTGAAGGCTCCTCCACTACAGAGAATGTCCCGTCTTTCTCCTGTCTGCCGAAAGCCGGAATCAGCACTGTGCTGAAGGAAGTTCCGTCTTCTGTTGCGAAAACAGTCTGATCCTCTGTTCCGTCCAGATATTTGATCAGTTTTCCGGAAAGACGGTCATAGCTCAGGGAAAAATGATGCCATTTCCCGGGAATCAGACGGGTTCCTTCCGAAAGAATTATGGTTTCCCTGGTTCCGTCCGGATGAATGAACAGATTATGGAAAGCAGCAATAAGTTTTCTGTCACGTAAAAGGATTTCAATGCCTCTCCTTGTTCCGGAAAAATATCCGGTTCTGGAAAATACAACATCTCCGTCAATAAGTGACGGGGACAGAAGCCTGAATTCCAGATTAAAGGAACCAAGATCTCCCGGCCGTCCTATAAAGAGATCCGGGCTGCTTTCCAGTTCTATTATATGTTTTGAGGAGCTGAATCCTGCACAGGCACTGCCTGTTTCTCCCTGTCCGGAAACTGATTCGTACATAGCCTGTTTTACCTTGTAGTGGCCTGTATCGTCTCTTCCAAGCTGCCAGGCAGGAGTGTTCATGGACAGAACTGCATCCATTATCATTGGTTTCTGCCATCTTGTATAGGTTACATCTGCTACTGTGTATTCCCTGATTCCGGAGGCGTCCTTTTTTATCTCTGCATTGTCCAGATACTGAGGAGACAGTTCCGGCATTATGACAGAACCTGTATGTTCCCGTGCCGGAAACATGGAGAAGACTGCAAGTACAAGGATAATAAAGGTCTTTTTTATTATCATAAGCCGTTCTGTCAGTTCTCGTTTTCTATAGCAGATATTTTATCCAGCCGTCTCTGGTGTCTTCCGCCTTCGAAGGAAGCAGAAAGCCAGCTTTCAATAATCGCCAGAGCCAGATCTTCCCCTGTGACTCTGGCTCCAAGAACCAGTACGTTGGCATTGTTGTGTTCTTTTGACTTTTTTGCCATGAATTCGTTGAGGCACAGGGCTGCTCTGATTCCTTTTACCTTGTTGGCAGTGATGGAGGCTCCCAGACCTGTTCCGCATATGACTATGGCATTGTCTGCCAGGCCGTCTCTTACCATGAATGCGGCTTTGGAAATATAATCAGGATAGTCACAGGATTCTTCCGTATATGTTCCGCAGTCTGAAAAATCGATGTCTTTGAAATGGTCTGTAATAAGTTTTTTGAGACGAAGCCCTGCATGATCTGAGGCAATGGCGGTTTTCATGATTTCTCCTGTAATA
>JAZRYV010000254.1:0-15229 GCA_045600925.1 Spirochaetota bacterium | reverse complement strand
GGCTATGGATTCCAGTTCAATGTCTGTCGGTTCCCTGCCCTCTGTTTCATGGAAATAGGCTGCTATGGCTTTCATTGACGGAAGATCCAGAGCAAGAGGGCCTCTTCTGGTTCCGTCAGCATCTGCAATGCCGGACTTTCCGATTTTAAGAAGCTCTTCGTCGGATACAGAAAGTGATACAGTATCTGCTCCTGCATTTCCGGAAATGCTTACCAGCGGCATCACACTTCCCATACCGCCCATGCTGATGTATTCCTCTCTGGACATTATATCAGCCCTCTGAATCAGAGGATTATACAGCCCGGCTGCCAGTTCCATAATATCCGTATCCCGGCGGCAGGAGAAGAACCAGGTCACACTGGAAAAAACAGATTTTTCACGGTCCAGCCTGCGTTTCAGCATATCTTCCGCAGTTTCACGGACTGTACCTGCCACATTGTCTGTAACTCCGGGCAGATATCCTATCTGAACAGCATAGTCAAACTCATCCGGTATGAATGGACTGTTGATGAGATACTTCTGTGTAACAGGACTTGTCAAAGCCTCTGCAAGCCTGCGGATTTCATCCTGAGAGAGAGGTGCATCAATCAGGTAATTGTCACAGGATGCAGTCACGGATGCATTAAAACCTGCAGCAGCAAGATTTTTTCTGAGTCCTTCCGCCCTGAAATCAGTGACAGAAGAAAAAATTTCAATTCTGTAAAGAGCTTCTTTCATATTGACTCCTTTTATTCGTATATTCTCTGTCCGTGAATAACTGTAAATTGTCCACAACTTTTTAGCAGTCATTTTCCGGTTCATTCATTACGGCTCAGAAGTTTTCTGTGTTTCAGGCGGCCTTTAATAAAGCCTGTAATTTTCTCCTCTATTCTGCTGATCCTGTAGCGTGAAATTCTGTATTTTTCAGATATGTCAGAAACTGTTCTGCCTGCAATGAATTCCCTGTACACATTCTGTTCCTGTTCCGGAAAGGAATCGATCATTTCACTTATAAAATCCACAATCTCACCTTCAACAGAATAATCTTCCATTTCCGGACTGAGAATTTCCTCAGCAGAAGCCTCTTCCAGAACCCTTTTATGCAGAGTCTGCCTGATGCTGGTTTCTTTTCTGAAATAGTCACAGATTATATGCCTTGCCATAGTCAGAAGATAGCTGAGGATCCCATCTGAGGAAAGATCAGAAGGACCTCTTTCATACAGCCGGAGAAAGACTTCCTGAACAAGATCTTCTGCTGCATCCCGGTTATAAACATGTTTTATTATCATACGAAAGACATTCTTTCTGTACTTCCTGTAAACTTCTCTGAAAATCTCGTCCCGCGTCCGTTCCATTGTCCTACCTCCATGTTTAACTGTACCGTCCCGGCCAACATTATAATATAATATGCTGACTGCACAGATGCAAACTGCCCTTCATTAAGGATCTGAGCTCTATATTATATTTTTTTAACAGCATGCTGTTTTTTTCTTGATTATTTTTATATAATATACTCCTTATATAAAAGTATATAACCGCAAAACAGGACAGGAACTTGAACGTCAGACCGTTAAAAAAATTTTTTATATTTTCATCTGCACTGCCATGGATTCTTGCAGTTCTGTTCCTGCTTTACGTAAACGGAAATGCAGAATGGATTAATGATACATGTCTCTCTGCATTCATAAATACAAACAGATCAATGACTGCAGCCCTTCTTATTCTCTTTGCAGCAGAATATTCAGGTCTGACAGCATATCTGTTCATAAAATGGAAAAAAGACAGTACCGGACAGAGCAGTGCAGCAGTTTCTCAGACTGACTTCGTTTCAAAGATAAACAAGCTTCTGAAAAAAAATCCGGAAGAGGAACTTGCTGTCTGCCGCATCTGCATAAACAGATTCAGCATCTACAACGACACCTACGGCATGGATGCAGGAGACATGCTGCTTCAGAAAATTGAAAAGATTCTGCAGACCGGAATTATAAATTCCGGATTTCTGACAGTATGCCACGAAAGAGGAGCCCATTTCCTTTTATGCAGGAAGCTGGAAGGTACTGATCCTGATGCGATCTGCATCTGGTTTACTGAACAGCTGAGAACTGTCAACCCTGAGTATTCATTTTCAGTTCACGCCGGTCTGTGTTCTGTTTCAGGAAAACAGTCCGATATTCATCAGATAATCAGCAGAACTTTCACTGCTCTTAAAACCGTGGGAGAAAGCGTCGAAAAATGGGCATGGTTCGACAGTTCCATGCTCAGTCAGGAAAGAAATGATTCAGAAATAATAAAGGATCTGGAAAAAGCCTTTAAGGAAAAACAGTTCACCATTGTTTTCCATCCTCAGTTTAACTATACTGACGGAAAAATCTCCGGAGCAGAGATTCTTGTACGCTGGAATCATCCAGAAAAAGGCTTTATCCATCCTTCCAGATTCATTCCAGTCTTGGAAAAAAACGGACTGATCTTTGATCTGGACAGAGAAGTATGGGAACAGACCTGTATATTCCTCCGGTCTCTTGATGAAAGACATATGTCAATTCCCTATGTTTCAGTAAACATTTCCAAAAGGGATTTTTACAACAAGAATCTTATCAGTACACTGACAGATCTCTGCGAAAAGTACGAAATAAATCCGGAAAAAATTCATCTTGAAATCACTGAATCAGCCTATGTTGAAAATCAGGAAATGATCATTGATTCAATTCATTCTCTCAAGAAAGCAGGATTCCTTGTGGAAATAGACAATTTCGGAGACGGTTATACTCCTCTCAGTCTCCTCAGGGATATGCCCTTTGATTATGCAAAAATAAACATAAACCTGCTTTACAACTCAGAAAAGAATGAAGGCAACAGGAATCTTATAAGCTCCCTGATTCAGCTGTCCCGTCACAGAGACCTGCCTGTCATTGCCTACGGTGTGGAAAAGAAAGAACAGGCTGAATTTCTTAAAAGCATAGGATGCTATATAATGCAGGGTTTCCTGTTCTGCAGCCCAATGACTCAGGAAGAAATGGAAAAGCTTCTGATAGAAACAGGAATATCATCCTGTTTCATGACTCCCGCTGAACAGA
The DNA here is from genome assembly GCA_045600925.1 of Spirochaetota bacterium. GTDB lineage: Bacteria > Spirochaetota > UBA4802 > UBA4802 > UBA5550 > JAZRYV01. The sequence continues at coordinate 12,176 of JAZRYV010000254.1, read as the reverse complement.
CTGTGGATTTTCTGGATGACACAACTCAGGAAGCACTTCTGTTCAACAGCTTCGTAGGAGGAGCTTATATCCAGGAATATACAGGCACAACTACAGAGGTTCTGAGAGCAAACGACAGGTTATTTGAGGAAATGGAAATACCATGCACAGACTGGCATAAAGAAATTTCCGTAGAAAAAATACTTTCAGGAGACCATCTTAAAAATTATCTGAAGATGCTTGATGATGCAGTCTCCACAGGCAGGGAAGCAACATGTGAAGCCTGTTCCTTTACTGTTCATCCTGGACGGGAGCACTGGGCTCGCATCAGAGCAAGATGCATTGCCAAGAAGCCCTCAGGCTCTGTTTTCTACTGTTCTCTGGAAAACATAACAAAACAGAAGGAAGACGAGGCAAGGATACGGCTCAGTGAAGCAGAATACAGGGCCGCTGCACGACAGAGCAACAGCATAATCTGCAGATACATTGTCAGAGACAGGATGTTCATGCTGACAGATGAAGAAACAGGCATTTTTGACTATGGAATAAATGTCAGTCAGGCTCCGGATGAATTCATCAGAATGGGATACATTGCAGAAGGAAGTCTGGAAAAATGGAAAAACATTTTTTCCGCCATTGACAGAGGTGAAAACGGAACAGTTCAGGAACTTTGTCTTAAACCGATGAAGGACAGCGACTTCAGATGGTTCAGAATCACATTTTCAACAATTCAGTTCTCCGAAGGTGCTCCAATGGCTGCAGTTTTTTCCTTCAGGGATATTACAGACAGCCGTGCTCAGGAAAAAAACAGAGCCTTTGAATACAAAGGTGTTTTTACTGCACTGTCAGGAATATACAGAGTTTCCTTTGCATGCAACCTGAGCAGAAACGAATTTTATCTGCTGAAAAACAGCAGTTTTATTAACAGACGCTTTGACACAGACGGCAGATATACTGATCTGGTGGAATCAACAGCTGCTGCAGTTTATGAAGACGATAAAAACATTTTCAGAAATTTCTTTGCCCCAGAGACTATCATAAGCCGTATAAATGACAGCATGGAACACCTTTCAGTTGAATTCAGAGAATATGATGAAATGAAAAAACTTCACTGGGTGGAAAGCAGCATCATCCATGTACCTGATCCTGACGGCAGTGACTTTCTGTGCCTTATTATATCAAGAAACATTGATGAACGCAGAAAGGAAGAAGAAGAACGGAGAAGAAACAGTGAAGTTCTTTCCGGTATAGGCATAGGAACCTGGAGTCTCACCATCAGAAACAGTCAAAAGTCTTCCCTCTTCATGGATGACACTATGAAGAAAATCATAAACTATACAGGAAATCTTTCCCCGGAAGAGATGCTTGAGTCCTTTTTATCAAGAATTCATCCGGATCACAGAGAAACTGTAAACATGTATATACAGAATCTTTATTCCGGAGCATTTCTGGAAGAGACATATCTGTGGAAACATCCTGATCTTGGATACATTTATGTCCGAGACGGAGGGAAAAGAGATCTGTCTGTCAGCGGCTCCGAAATACGGCTGAACGGATACTTCCAGAATGTAAACGAAACTGTCCTTAAAGAAAAACAGACCATGAAGGAACTTAAACAGGCACTCTTCAAATACAGGAAGGCCGATAATGAAAAAAGAACTGATTTCCTTACAGGTCTGTATAACAGGCTGGACCTCTTTGACATGCTTAGAGATGCCCTGTCCGGAAAAGAAGGGACTCCGGATATTCAGGCTATGTTTATGATGGATATTGACAACTACAAGTCATACAATGACCATTACGGACATGTGGCAGGAGATGATGTACTGAAACAGATAGGTGCTTCTCTGAGAAAATACGGAAGTAAGAATCATATACGTTTCTACAGATACGGAGGAGAGGAAATTTTGGGGATTTCCGTTTCCATGGATAAGGGTCCTGACACAGTTGCAGATGAGCTGGTTAATCTTATCCGTAATCTGAATATAAAACGTGATGATATTCCTTCCGGCAGAATAACAGTAAGTCTCGGCTATACCGGTGACAACAGCCGATATGAAAAGATGATCAATCTGGCGGACAGCGCCATGTACAAAGCCAAGACACAGGGGAAGGACAGAGCTGTTTCAGCAGAACAGACAGATTTATAACAGTCCTTCATCCGTCAGGCAGTCCAGACCTGAACTGCTGAAAAACGAAAACAGCCATGTTAAGGCTGTTTTCTGTTTTTCAGTATCTGTAATAATCAGGTTTATATGGACCTTCCACAGGAACTCCTATGTACTCTGCCTGTTCAGGCCGAAGTTTTGTCAGCTTTACACCAAGCTTGTCCAGATGAAGTCTGGCAACTTCCTCATCCATCTTTTTGGAAAGAGTATAAACCTGCCTGTCCAGTTTTTCCGAAGCAAGCTGAATCTGTGCCAGACACTGATTCGTAAAGCTGCTGCTCATTACAAAACTGGGATGTCCTGTGGCATTCCCCAGATTAACCAGTCTTCCTTCGGAAAGAACTATTATGGATCTTCCTGATTCAAGAGTCCATCTGTCCACCTGAGGTTTTATGTTTAATTTTGTACACTTCGGATTATTTTCCAGATAGGCCATATCTATTTCATTATCAAAATGTCCTATATTGCAGACTATGGCACCTTCCTTCATGCGTTCTATGACAGCACCGAGAATAATGCCTGTGTTTCCGGTAGCAGTTACAAATATGTCTGCCATCTCAACTGCATCATCCAGAGTAGTTACCTCGTATCCTTCCATGGCTGCCTGAAGAGCACAGATCGGATCTATCTCAGTAACAATGACTCTTGCACCGAATCCCCTCATGGACTGTGCACATCCCTTGCCCACATCTCCGTAGCCGCAGACTACCACAACCTTGCCGGCCACCATAATATCCGTTCCGCGCTTTATGCCGTCAGCAAGGGATTCTCTGCAGCCGTACATGTTGTCAAACTTGGATTTCGTTACCGAGTCATTTACATTGACAGCAGGAAACAGAAGTTCTCCTGTTTTTGCCAGCTGATAAAGTCTGTGAACGCCGGTAGTTGTCTCTTCGGAAACCCCCCGTATTTTTGAAGCAATCACTGTCCACTTAGCCGGATTTTTTTTATACCCTTCCCTGATTCTTTCCATGAGAATGGAAAATTCCCTGCTTTCACAGGGATTATTCATAAGGGAAGGATCCTTTTCAGCCTTAACTCCTTCATGAATAAGAAGTGTTGCATCTCCGCCGTCGTCTACAATCAGATCAGGACCTGTTCCGTCAGGCCAGGTAAGAGCCATCTCCGTACACCACCAGTACTCTTCAAGTGATTCTCCCTTCCATGCAAAAACCTTTGCCTGTCCTTCAGCTGCTATGGCAGCAGCTGCATGATCCTGGGTGGAAAAAATATTGCAGGAAGCCCATCTCACATCTGCACCAAGCTCAATAAGAGTTTCAATCAGAATGGCAGTCTGGACTGTCATATGAAGACTTCCGCTTACCCGTAATCCTTTAAGAGGTTTTGTACGTCCGTATTTTTCCCTGATGGCCATAAGACCAGGCATTTCACCTTCAGAAATGCTTATATCCTTTCTGCCCCATTCTTTCAGGGACATGTCTGCAACTTTAAAAGCAAGACTGCTGTCAAGATCCAGAAATTTATGATCTGAAGTCATTTATTTTCTCCGTTATAAAATATGTCCGCAGAATTATAAATCCGGGAATTTCACTGTTGCAAAATAATCATCAAGAGTTTCAGCTCTTCTTATCTGTTTTACAGTTCCGTCTGCAGACAGAATCAGCTCTGCAGATCTGAGCTTCCCGTTATAGTTAAATCCCATGGAAAAGCCGTGTGCACCGGTATCATGTATGACAACTATGTCCCCGGGAACCAGTTCCGGAAGCATGCGTCCTATGGCAAACTTGTCATTGTTTTCACAGAGAGAACCTGTCACATCATACATGACATTCGCAGGCATGTTTTCCTTTCCGGGGACAGTGATATGATGATAGGCTCCGTATAATGCCGGACGCATAAGGTTGGCCATGCAGGCATCCAGTCCGGCATACCTGCGGTAGGTATCCTTAATATGAAGTACAGTGGATACAAGCCATCCGAAAGGCCCTGTAATCATTCTTCCGCTTTCCATATATATTTTCAGAGGATCCAGAGCTGACCCCTTTATAAGTCTGTCGTAGGCCTGTTTTATGCCTGAAGAAACATATTCCATATCCACAGACTGATCTTCCGGTTTATATGGAATTCCGAAGCCGCCTCCAAGATTCACAAATTCCATTTTTGCTCCTGTTTCCCGGAAAATATCCTGAGCCAGTTCAAAAAGCATTACGGCTGTATCTATAAAATACTGATTATTCAGCTCGTTGGAAGCCACCATAGTATGGAGACCAAAACGCTTAACTCCCTTCTGCATCATAAGTCTGTAGCCTTCTATAAGCTGAGGCTTTGTAAAACCGTACTTGGCTTCCTCAGGTTTTCCGATGATGGAGTTTCCCCCTCTCAGAGGTCCTGGATTGTATCTGCAGCAGACCAGTTCCGGAAGGCCTGCACTTTTTTCCAGAAAAGATATATGTTCAATATCATCAAGGTTGATGATTGCTCCCAGTTCTTTTGCCTTCCTGAATTCTGAAGCAGGAGTATCATTGGAGGTAAACATGATTTCCTCCCCGGTAACTCCGCATTTTTCGGAAATAACCAGTTCTGCCATGGAACTGCAGTCACATCCGAAACCTTCTTTATGAAGAATATTTACAATATACGGATTCGGATTGGCCTTTACTGCAAAGTATTCCTTAAATCCGGGAGCCCAGGAAAAGGCCTTTTTCAGATTTACGGCGTTTTCGAGAATGGCTTTTTCATCGTATATGTGAAAAGGTGTTGGATGATCCTTTATTATGGATCTTATCTGCTGTTCTGTCAGTGGAAATGTTGTCATGATTATGATCCTGAGAAATATTTTTTATCAGGCTGTAACAGGTCCGGCTTATGTCAAGAATTAATAGACTGCGTTTTTCTGTTGACTGATAATCAGCAGGTGAACAACTGCCTTATAAATACTGATAATAAATTTTCAGAGGAAAACATGAAACTTGGAATAATAGGCCTGCCTCAGACAGGAAAAAAACTGCTCTATGAACTGCTGACAGGAGTGGAAATCAATCCTGCATCCGTAGACAGGCAGAAACCGGTTGCAGGCGTAGCTGAAATCAAGGATACACGCTTCAATGCCCTTGCTGCAATGTACCAGCCCAAAAAGGAAGTCAGGGCGAGAATAGATATGAATCTTCTGCCAGGATTTGAAACAGGTTCACAGACTGCACAGGACCTGTTCAGAGATATTGCAGATGTGGATGCACTCTGCCATGTTGTCAGGGCATTCAATGACAGCTCTGTTTACCATGTAAACGGCTCCGTAAATCCTGCCAGAGATATTGAAAATGTAAACTCAGAGCTGATTCTTCACGACCTGATTTTCATCGAAAAGAGAATGGAAAGAATAGGAAAGGAAAGAAAGGCAAAGGATGAAAAACGTCTTCATGAGGAAGAGGCTCTTCTGGCAAAATTCAGAGAGCATCTGGAGGCAGACAAACCTCTCCGTACCTTTGGACAGATTTCCGAGGAAGACAGCAGAATCATAGCCAGCTATCCATTTCTGACAAGGAAACCGGTTCTTGCTGTTCTTAATGTTTCAGATCCCTCAGAAATTCAGACTATAATGGAGCCTTTGAAGGATCTGGCAGAAAAATCAGCCATAGATATTATGGCCGTTCCTGTAAAACTGGAAGGAGAGATTGCTCAGCTGGACGAATCTGAACAGAAGGAATTTATGGCAGATGCAGGGATTACGGAATCAGCTCTGGTTCTCCTGTCCTCTCTTGCCATGAAATCACTCGGACTCATGTCCTTCTTTACTGTTGGAAAAGATGAAGTACGGCAGTGGCTCATAAGACTCAATTCCACAGCTCCAGTTGCCGCAGGAGCTGTTCATACGGATATCCAGAGAGGATTTATCCGTGCGGAAGTTATGAAATATTCAGATCTTATTGAGCTCGGCTCCGAAGAGGCAGTAAAAAAAGCAGGGAAGCTGTACGTTAACGGAAAAGACTATATAGTTGAAGACGGAGATATTATCAATTTCCGGTTCAACATTTAGAGAACTGCTGATTTAATTAAAAAATACTACAGTAAAAAATCCCTGCAGAAGCAGGGATTTTTTACTGTCAGGAGAAAGTTTCGTCCGGTGAAATTATGTTTGCTTCATAACCTGACTGCTGCATGAACAGCAGCATAAGAATTGTCATAAACACTGTCATTCCTGTCTTTTGCCAGGAAAACATTATACTCTGCACCGACTGAAAAAAATGATGCAATAAAAAGTTCAGATCTCACCGAATATGTATTTCCGTTAGATTCTGAACAGTGAATGTTTCCTGTATTAATACAGCATCCTCCGCCTATGCTGAAAGATCTGGTGAGGTACAAATCCGCAAAAGCAGAAAATTCCATGTTTTCTCCTTTGTTTTTATCAAGAGAAACATGATGTTCATCTTTAACGGACTGAATCCCAGCTGATGTGTTCAGAGCAACAGCCATACTGTTATTAAGAAAACAGACCCATTTCAGGCTTAAACCATAATTTTTCTCTATTGTATACATTGAATTACGATCATAGAATTTTTTTTCTCTGTATAAATAAAGCCCTGCGGACAGACTGTCCATGAAATAATACCCTGCCGATGCTCCGAATATGTATGAAACAGAATTCCAGCTGAAGGTATCATCTTTATTTAAACCGGCGGCTGTATATTTATCAGTCACATTGTACTCTGCCCAGCTGAGTCCGTAAACAGGTTCAATATATACAGGATGGCTGTTAAAAACCACCCTCATATTCATCCGAATACTGTCTGGAGTTGACCGTACAGTGCGGTCAACGTCAGCAGCTCCATAATATGGAACATCGCAGTTAAAACCGGAATTGTGATTCAGAGCCACATTGTTATACTGAAGCCCCAGATATGAAGCTTTTTCCAGGAAAACAGCCTCTCCGTATGGCCCAGAACTCTGCTTAACTCCTTCGCCATAGTATAGTATTGCCCCAATAGAAAAGCCGGAATCCTCCTTCATCAGTCCGGAAACTCCCTTATCATAATCTGCATCAAGCTCAATGTCATAGCCTTCACCAGCATAAAGCCCAGAAACAGAAAACAGGAGTGTCATCATCAGTGCAGCGGCAGTAAATTCTTTCAACATAATATACTCCTCCGTTATTTATTGCATAAAAAAAGGGTGGAAAATACAAGCTTTTTTATTCAAAAAAGAGTCCTCCGTTTTACAGAGGACTCTTTCAGTTTTATTCAGAAAATTTTATCCGGAATGGATCAGTCAAAAGGAGTTTACTTAAGTCTGGCTATAACTGCATCTGCAACCTGTGATGTAGTTGCATTTCCGCCCAGATCAGGTGTAAGTGTTTTTGCTTCAACAAGAGTTTCTTCAATTGCATCCACAATCTTCTTTCCCCATTCTGTATATCCGAAATGATCCAGCATCTGGGAAGCAGACCATATGGTGGCCATAGGATTGGCAATACCTTTGCCTGCAATGTCCGGAGCAGATCCGTGAATCGGTTCAAACATGGAAGGGAATTCTCCTTCCGGATTAAGGTTTGCACCTGCTGCAAGCCCCATGCCGCCGGAGATTGCTGCTCCAAGATCTGTCAGAATGTCACCGAACAGGTTGGATGTTACAATAATCTGGAATCTCTTAGGATCCTTTACCATGAACATGCTGGCAGCATCAACAAGATATGAAGCTGTCTTTACTTCAGGATAATCCTTTCCAACTTCTTTAAAAATCTGATCCCAGAAAACCATGGAATAGTTCAGGGCATTACCCTTGCTTATGCTTGTAAGTGTTTTGCCCTCCTTTCTGGCAAGTTCATAGGCATAACGGATAACTCTTTCACATCCCTTTCTGGAGAAAACGCCGTTCTGGATAACAACTTCATTCGGTTTATCCTTAAAAAGCCAGGCACCGCTTCCAGCATACTCACCTTCGCTGTTTTCACGTACGAAAGTCATATTGATGTCTTCTCTCTTAACATTCTTCAGAGGACATGGAGCTCCCTGCAGAAGCTTCACAGGACGAAGGTTGATGTACTGATCAAAGCTCTTTCTGATGACAAGAAGAAGATCCCACAGGGAGATATGGTCAGGAACTCCAGGATAGCCAACTGCACCAAGATAAATTGCATCAAACTTTTTAAGCTGTTCGATTCCGTCTTCAGGCATCATTCTGCCTGTTTCCAGATAATACTGACAGCCCCAGGGGAATTCAGTAAACTCGAACTTAAAACCTCCGTCAAGTTCTGCTGCCCTTTTAAGGGTTTTGATGCCTTCAGCAATAACTTCAGGACCGACACCGTCTCCTGCAATAACGGCTATTTTAAAAATCTTCATAAAAAACCTCTCATAAATAAGGAGAAAAGATGCCCTTTCTCCGGCAGATTACAGGTCTGTAAAATAAACAATCTGTACCATGTACAGAGTTCAGATTAACCGATTTTGTAAAGATATTTTTCACTGTCCGGAATCAGTATTCCAGCCAGGCACCTGTACCGTTGATAAAATTTGTGGAACAGCTGGCAATAACAGTTCCTGACGGATTCATTACCTTTGCAGACATGCTGATAACCCGTTTGCCTGCTGCCACAACTCTGGATTCAACTGTAACATATCCGTCCTGCAGTGTCGCAGACTTGTGAAAAGTTATGGATGCATCAATGGTGGAGGCAGCCTTTCCTTCAAGGGCAATAAATGTGAACAGACCAAAATTATCGTCTATAAAAGAATAGATATTTCCTCCCTGAAGCAGTCTGTATCCGTTGCACTGATCCTGTCTTATCGGATACTTCATGATCAGAACTCCATCCTTTGTATAATCAACAAACTCTGCTCCGTGAGCCTTAACTGTAGGGTGAGTAACGTCCAGATCATCTGATGCAAGAACTCTTATAAATTCAGCCTTTATTTCTTCATTTTTCATGGCTTCTCTCCTTTGCTTTTTTGAAATTATATGTCCTTTTTTAATAAATAAAATCAAGCATTTTACAGGTCTGAAAAAATACTGTTTATAAGGAAAAAAGATGGACAGAACAGATATCCGGGAAAAAATATAAAAGGAGGCAGTATGGCATACGAAAAATTTCCTGGCCCCGTACAGCTTGACAGAGAACTGACTGCTGGAAGGCTTAAACCGATGTATCTTTTTCTGGGTGAAGAAGAAGGTGAAAAAGACAAGCTGATTATTCGGATCAGGGATCTTCTTTTTAAGGACAGTCCCATGGCCCAGTCCGGAAGATTTCACTGCGAAAACGACGAGCTCATGGCTGCAGCAGAGTTCGCTCTTCTGCCCTCCATGTTTTCACCTGTCAAGCTGTGCATTCTCTGCAATGTGGATGCAGTTAAACAGAAATCTGTCAAGGCTGACAGCAGAGGCTCAGGGAAAAAATCCCTTCTTCAGGAAATAATCTCCGGACTGCCGGACGGTACAACACTGATTGCCACAAGTACTAAAAACACTGTTCCTGACACAATACCTAAGGAACTGTCAGGCCAGTTTGCAGTATATCAGTTCTGGAAATATTTTGAACGTGATCTTTTTAAATACATAAACCTCCGTATTAAGGAATCCGGTTTTATAATGGAAAACAGAGCACCGGAACTGCTTCTGGAGAAAACCGGCCGGGATATCAGGAAGATTGATGAAGCCCTGAATGTGCTCATCAGCACCTGCTCAGGAAAAACAGTCAAAGTAAAGGACATTACAGACTTTGTTCCAGACAACGGAGATGTGTCTGTCTACGAGCTTACAGACCTTCTGTTCCGAAAATCTGCCGGAACTCTCAGCTGCTATAAAAGACTTACGGACAGCGGCATTTCCACTGCCAGAATATTTTCTGAAATAGTCCGGCAGACCTCTCTGCTTGACCTGTTTCATACAGTAAAAAAAGAAACTTCTTCACTCACGGAAGCAATGGACAGGTGCGGTATTTTCAAAAAGAATCAGGACAGCTTCCTTGCCATGACTGAAATCTTTGACAGCAGCAAAACCGGTTTTCTCTACAGAGAAATAATGAAAGCAGACTGGAAAAGGAAAAACGGGAACCAGAGTAAAACCATAATGTCTGATCCGGTCTTCGATCTTATATGCGGAATTCTGTACGGAGAGGAAGAAAATTCTGTATAATTACTTCAGACATTCCTTTCAGTGGTATTTCACAATAAGTGATCTGACTGCAGCATAGACCATATTCTTAAAAATAATATCCTTCTCCCCTGCATACAGATCAAAAAGCCGGACAGTCACTCTTCTTGTTCCGCTTTTGATTATGGCATTAAGAGCTGCACTTCTTACATATCTGTTTTCTTTTCCCTCTGCAACAGATGCAAGTGCATCAGCAGCTGCATCATATTTATATAAGGCAAGGGATGAACATGCCTCGGCCCTGACCCTGTAATCAGGATCAGAAAGTGCCCTGATCAGAATTTTCATTGATGCCTGATCATTTGCCAGACGCAGGGCACAGGCAGCTTTAACTCTGAGATCCACAGATTTGCTGTGAAGCAGGATATTTTTGACTCCTTCTGTATCAGGAACTGTTCCTGCCTTCAGCACTGCATCAAGCAGCCCTCCAAGAATCTCTTCATCCTTTTCAGTCTGAAGTCTTCTGCATATGGATGAAGCTGCCGCCGACGGTTTTGTTCTGTACAGAGCATTAACAGCTGCAAGCCGAATAATTCTGTCATCATCACCCAAAAGTCTGATAAACTCACCGGAAGCAGATGATCCAAGGACTTCCTGCATCCATTCTACTGCCGCATATCTGGCCTGAGTATTCCCAGGATTTACAGCAATGGAAATTATTTTTTTCCTGCATCCTTCTATTTTCCCTGAACGTACACATCTGATAGCATATACTTTTACAACACCGTCCCTGTCATCCAGCATTTTCATAATCTCTCTGTCGAACCGGAAATCATACATATAAGATGACATGGCATCTATGCCGAAGGAACGGACTGAGGGATACTTGTTTGACATCATGGAAAGGACATAGGGATATGCCCTGTCGTCTCCTGTCCGGCTGAGTATCTCTGCTGCTTTCCGTCTTACTTCCTGAAATGGATTTTTCAGTTCAGCAGCTACAGGCCCTACAATGGAACGGTTTCCTGACATGGATATATAGTCCATGACAGAAATCTTTAGAGATGAAGAACCTGTCTCTTTAAGAATGCTGAGCCACACTGGCAGCGAATCACTGAAAGAATAAAGTTTAAGAACATCAGTGCATGCAGGTCTGTACTCCCTGTCATTCAGAATTTTTTCCTTCAGCAGAGGCATAAGTTCAACAGGTTTTTCGGTAATAACAAAAGCTTTTGCCCTGTCAGATGTTTCAAAAGAATCGGAAAGAAGATCTTTCAGCAGACCAGAAGGGGACGGATCATAAATTTTTTCTGCAGTAAAAGCCTGGACAGTGATAAGACAGACGAGACAGGACATGATAAAAATTTTTCTGAACATTTATGGCTGCTCCTGAACATTTTCAACTGAATAACACAGACACTGATAAGGTCAAGCCTCTTTTTCTGCCATAAAACTCAGGACCTGCCGGAACCTGAGTTTTCAGATGCCTTAATCTCTTTCTTTATTGGAGTTAAAGCATCTTTTAATTCTCTGATGATTTCTTCAGCTCTTTCCTGCAGCTCCCTGCTCATTCAATACTCCTGTTTCGGATTAGGGCATAAAAGTCAGGACATATTAATTAAAGGAAGGACAGAACAGGCATAACACTGCATATGTTATGCCTGACCGGATCATACTTCAAGGTTAAGATTGCTGCCGGCTGTATCTGCATCTTTTTTTATCTGAACTTCGGCACCTATAAGCATGTAGAGAAAATCCTTAACATCTTTAAGGTCCATCAGTCCTCTGGTTTCAGCTTTTACTTTTGCATGCTGAACCGGCATTTCAGGAACTGCTGAATTTTTCTCAGCGGTATGAATTTCAGGTTTTCTGCCTGGAAAACTGATATTAAAAGCTGTATTGACATCCATTTCAATGAACCTCCTTCCGTGGAAATCCTGCTTACCTGTAATATCGGAAAAAAAAGTCGGAGGCCAAGCGGTC
>JAZRYV010000253.1:0-2093 GCA_045600925.1 Spirochaetota bacterium | reverse complement strand
TTTTCATTTTTCGGGAAACGTGAAACATATCTGTCTGAAAGTTCTGCTGCCTGTTTTTCCTGCTTCTCTGCAAAAAGGCACAAAATCGTCAGCATATTTTTGTTCATAGAAAGAGAAGTGTCTTTTATTGAGCCGAGAAGTTCCTGTGCTTCTGCTGTCCTGCTTTTTTCATAACGGTAAAGTGCAGCTTTGTATGCAGCCTGATCTGCTTCCTTTGAAGCAGGAAATTTCTCTGCAAGCATTGTAAAGTATTTGTCGGCCTGTTCCCTGTCCTTTGCCTCAATACATGTTCCGGCCAGAAAGAGTATGGACGGTGCTTTTTTCGGATCGGATAAAATTCTGTCCATATTTTCGTCCAGTATGAGGCAGTTTCCTGCCTCAACTGAACTTTCTATATACATAAAGAAAACATCATCCGGCAGTTCTGAAGTTTCCGATGGAAGAAATGAACTGTATATCTTTTCTTTTTCCCCAACTGCATAGCAGCATCTGGCAAGGAGAAAAGGAATTTCCAGCCATTGATCCTCTTCCAGTGCTGGAATTTCACTGTTTTTGAACATGGAAATGACTTCATTGTATTTTTTCATATTAAAAAGGGACATGGCTCTGTTGTAGAAAGCTGTTCCTCTTCCATGTTTTACATTTCCTGCAAGAAATTTGTCATAATAATATACAGCTGTCTTATATTTTCCTGCTGCAAAGGCAGTATCTCCGTCTTCAAGATAGAGTTTATATGCGGATTCAGAATCGGGAAATTTATCAGTAATAACCTTTCTGTAGTATGCACAGCTTATTCCACTGCGGCTGCAGAAATCTGTATATTCATAGATAACTTCTTCAACACCGTCTCTGGAAATATATGAATTTATAAGCTGATTAGTAAAAGTTTTAGCATATCCGGAAGATCCTGTCTTTATTGAATTCCGAACCAGAAGAACGGCAGCTTCGTATTTGTTCTTTGATTCTTTTTTGTAATAATAGGAAAGAAGAATCTTCTGGGCTTCTTCATAATTCCCCTCATTACAGCAGGCTTCAGCAGTATAAAGATCAGCTTCGTTTATGTATTCGGAAAAAGGACTCTCCTGACGGATATTATCAAAGTATTTTTTTGCCTGGCTGTTATCTTTTTTAAGAAGAGCTGTCCGTCCGAGAAGAAAATTAACCCTGTCCATGCTTCTGTCATAGGGATAGTTTGCCTGATATTCAGTAAGAATCTTATCTGCTTCCTGAATTTTACCCTGCTGAATGTAGACTTCAGCCAGAGACAGACGCATATCACGGCTTTCGTCTGTTCCTTCTTTAAGGGATGCTTCAAGATATTCTGCTGATTTTTTCAGATCTCTGTTCATATACCAAGTACCGAGAGCTCTGTTCGCTGAAATCCGCAGGTCAGCATTGTCTGATTTCAGGACTTCCTCCAGCTGAGCAAGTCCTGTTTCGGTGTCACCGTTTTTCAAATTCAGAATTCCCAGTTCATATGTAGCATGATAAAACCATTTGTCTTCTCTGGCTATAAACAGAAAAATCTGCAGCTGGTATTTTGCCCCGGCAGTGTCGCCTTTGTTTATAAGTGAAAGAGCCTTAAAATATCTGGCTTCCCAGTATGGTGATATTTTCAGCAGATTCTCAGGAACACAGTTGAACATGACAAGAGCTTTACTGTGATTATTCTGATGCTGATAGATTCTTCCGGAAAGAATTCTGGCAGAAGCTATTACCATCGGATCCGCTTTAGATGAAAAGAGAGGACTTACTCTGTTCAGAGCTTCGTTATACTGATTGTTTTTGGCAAGAGAACGGCCTATATTCAGAACACGAACAGCGTTTGCTTTCTGATCTGATGAAAGTTTTACTGCCTGTTCCCATTCCATTACTGCTTCTGCGTATCTTTTCTGTTCAAAATAAATAGCTCCGATTCTGTCATGGGATACCTGAGCCAGATGTTCATCTTTGTTCCTGTCAATATAGCGTTTGTATTCCTCAATGGCAGAGGAGTAGTTCTGAAGATGAAAATCTGATTCTGCAAGCCAGTATCTTGCTTCCTGACACAGGGAGATGGTCCTGCATTTGTTAAGATAGCTTGTGAATTCGTG
>JAZRYV010000252.1:0-1422 GCA_045600925.1 Spirochaetota bacterium | reverse complement strand
GGTCCAAACTCCAGTGAAGATCCCGCAAAGAACAGCGAGCAGAAGCAAAATACAGTTGTTCCGTCTGTAAGTGATGAACCAGTTGAATTTAACAGTTATGCTCTCCAGGCAGGCGGCAAAGTTTTTGTTAAGGGCACGTTGGAAACAGAAGGGCCTCTTGCAGATATTTATTCCGGAACCGGAGATGCAAAGATGATCAGAAAAGGTTCTCTCTCAGGAAATATATACTCCTCAAAAAACAGCCTTTATAAACCCGTTCCTGTTAAGGCAGCGGCAATCAGTAAAAGTACATTGAATGAAAGGAGTCTCCCTGTATTCAGCAGTTATTATTTGCTTAACGAAGACGGCACAGCGGAAAAAATAACAGAAGGTAACTCAGCAGACATATCGGCAGATTCAATACCTGCAAAATGGGAGTTTTCAGAAGGAACCTGGAATCTTTCAGGCAGCAGAGAAAAGTTTTATGAACCCATGGTAATATGCGGAAACCTGCATATTACAGGAAATCCTGTAGTTTTCCATGATCAGCTTTATGTAACAGGAAATATTACTTCCGAAGTATATTTTGAAGTATCCCTGAATGATCCTTTTTCTTCTGCCATAGTATCAGGTGGAAGCATGAATGTTCAGGCCCTGACTGTTACAGGTAAAATAGAAACAGCCGGAGATCTTTCCATCGGAGGCAGTCTTGATATAACAGGCTGCATTGCTGCAGGAGGAAATGTCCTTGTAGAGGGAAATGCAAAAATAGGCTATTATGATACTCTGTATAAAGCAGCCGCTGCTTCTGCCAGAGAGGAGTTCGATCAGGAAGATGCAGATTCGAAGATAATGCTGGTTCATTCTCAGATCTTTAAAAATCTGAAAGGCAGAAGCGAAGTAGCCATGTTCACTTTTGCAAAGGGATACAGGTCAATGACGGAAGACACACTGCTGATGGATCTGCAGGAAGGATATACGGACGGCAGAGATTATTTTACCAGATGCTGCGGAGCCAGTATGAATTACGGAACAGTGATCAGCGGATCTGAAAATCTTTCCGAGTATTACAGCAACAAACAGCATGTTCTTAACTGGCTTTCAGAAGCAGGTCATGATGATGTAAGTGTTACGGAAGCTCTTTACATCCCAACGGAAAGGTATTATTTAACCTTTTCAGACAGTGAAGGGGGAAATTTAGGCACATATCTTATAAGTGCTCCCGGAATGTTTTATGGACAATTTGACATCCCTGTGGAGCTGACAAATGAAGACAGAATTGCTCTGCTTGAACAGATGAACGAACCGGAAAATGCAGAAGAAGATATTCTTTCAAAAACAGTGAAAGCAGTTTCAAAATCAGCAGAAGATGATGAAGATGAAGAAAGAAACACAGACATCAGCAGCATGACAGATGAGGAACTGGCAGAGCTGGGACTGACC
>JAZRYV010000251.1:0-9636 GCA_045600925.1 Spirochaetota bacterium | reverse complement strand
GTGAACACTGCAAGCATACTATCTTTGCTGCTTCAATAGACGATGCAAAGGACGGTCTGTATAAACACTATATCAAGGGTGCAACAAACCGTATCCGCAGAGAAAAAGGCTCAAAGGATTTCTGCCTCTCTGTTTTTACGGACAATGCAGGAGGAATTGCCTTTGATGAAAACTGGATTATTTCCGACAAAGTTGAGACCCACAACAGTCCGAGTGCACTGGATCCATTCGGAGGAGCAATCACCGGAATAGTAGGTGTAAACCGTGATGCCATAGGTTTCGGAATGGCAGCCCTGCCTGTGGCAAACAGGTACGGTTTCTGCCTTGCTGATCCTTCTGATACTGCAAAGCTTTACCGGAGCAGATCTGCCGACAGTGCTCTTTTATCTCCGGCAAGAATTATGGAAGGTGTTATAAAAGGAGTCAATGCAGGAGGAAATACTTCAGGCATACCTACTCCTCAGGGATTTATATATTTTGATAAAAGATTCAAGGGAAAACCTCTTGTTTTTGTAGGCACTGTCGGACTGAGCCCAAGGCTTGTGAACGGAAAGCCTTTTGTTGAAAAAAGAGCCATGCCGGGGGACAGCATTGTTGTTGTGGGCGGAAGAGTAGGCAGGGACGGAATACACGGAGCAACCTTTTCTTCGGAAGGTCTTGGATCCGGAAGTCCGGCAACTGCAGTTCAGATCGGAGACCCTATTACACAGAAAAAGCTGTCCGATGCCATTGTAAAGGAAGCCAGGGACATGGAGCTGTATCATTCCATAACAGATAACGGTGCAGGAGGACTTTCCTGTTCTGTTGCGGAAATGGCCAGAGAGGCAGGAGGCTTTGAGGTTGAGCTGAACTGCATCCCTCTGAAATATCCGGGTCTTGCACCCTGGCAGATATGGATAAGTGAATCTCAGGAAAGAATGACGCTTGCCGTTCCGGATGAAAAGCTGAATATCTTCCTGGATCTTATGGAAAAAAGAGGAGTTGAGGCTGCAGTCATAGGAAAGTTCACTTCAGGGAACAGAGGTATTGTGAGAATCGGAGGAGAAAAGATTTTTGATCTGGATATGAACTTCCTTCACGACGGTCTGCCTGAAAAGGTTCTGACTGCGAAGCCTGCACCGGTTCCTGCACTTACACAGGATATTCCTGAACCTGCGGATCTGTCATCAGCCTTTGTAAAAATGCTTTCCAGACTGAATACAGGAAGCTTTGAATTCATATCAGCTCAGTACGATCACGAAGTTCAGGGCAGTTCTCTTATAAAACCTCTTCAGGGAAAAGGAAGGGTAAACGGCAATGCATCTGTCATAAAGCCGGTCTTTGCTTCCGACAGAGCAGTTGTTCTGTCTCAGGGACTTTATCCGTCATACAGCGAATATGATCCCTACAGAATGGCCGCCTGTGCCATTGACACTGCCATAAGAAATGCTGTGGCAGCCGGCGGTTCTCTGGACTGTATTGCTCTGCTGGACAACTTCTGCTGGTGTGATTCAACAAATCCGGAACGTCTTTTCCAGCTTAAAAAGGCTGCTGAAGCCTGCTATGATATATCCGTTGCATACGGAACTCCGTTCATTTCCGGAAAAGACAGCATGTTCAATGACTTTAAGGGATATGATGAATACATGAATGAAACTGCAGTGTCAATTCCTCCTTCGCTGCTCATTTCTTCCATAGGAGTGGTAAGTGACTGGAGATTCTGTCAGTCACTTGATTTCAAGAAAGCAGGGGATATAATCTATATTATTGGTGAAACACTGGATGAAACCTGCGGCAGTGAATATGCATCCATGACAGGATGCAGCGGGAAAAATGTTCCGCTGGTTCAGCCGGAAAAATTCATTCCTTTGTACAGAGCTCTTGAAAAGGCAATGAAGGCCGGTCTTGCTGCTTCCTCTGTAAGTCTGGAAAGAGGAGGACTGGCAGTGGCTGCAGGAAAATCAGCCATGGCCGGTGAACTTGGCTGTTCCCTGAATCTGGATCTGCTTCCTGGTTCAGCCATGCGTTCTGACCTGAAACTGTTTTCCGAAAGCCAGGGAAGAATTCTGGTTTCAGTAGCTGCAGAAAACTGTCAATCCTTCGAAGAATGTTTTGCCGGACTGCCGTTTGCCTCTGTGGGAGTTGTTCAGGGAGACGGAAAATTTAAAGTTTCATCCTGCGGAGAAACAGTGGTTTCCGTTTATGTTGATGAACTTACATCAGCCTATAAAAGCGTATTTAAAGGATTCTGACAGGTGAAAATATGAATAAACCAAAGACTTTAGTCCTAACAGGCTACGGCGTAAACTGTGACGCTGAAACAAAGTTCGCCTTTGACTATGCAGGTGCAGAGGCTGATATTGTGCATATCAATGATCTCATTGAAAGGCCTTCTGTTTTAAAGAATTATCAGATTTTTGTTTTTCCCGGAGGATTTTCCTACGGGGATGATACAGGCAGCGGCAAGGCACTGGCCAACAGAATAAAAAACAATCTGTTTGATGAAATAAAGGCTTTTACGGAAAGGGACACTCTTATGCTTGGAATCTGCAACGGTTTTCAGGTCATGGCATGTCTTGGCGTTGTTCCGGGACCCGGAATTTCAGTCAGACCGGAAGTCGCCCTTATGAACAACAGCAGTTTCAGATATCAGTGCCGGTGGGTGGATCTTAAGGCGGAAAAAGACTGTCCTTCCGTCTTTCTGAAAGGGATTGAAAAACTGCATATACCGGTTGCCCACGGTGAAGGAAATTTCTATGCAGATAAGGAAACTCTGGAAAAGCTGGAAAGTGCAAAACAGGTTTCACTTCGTTATGTTAATCCTGACGGCTCTCCTGCAGACGGAAAATTTCCTGTAAACCCAAACGGTTCTGTAAATGACATTGCATCCATCTGCAGTCCTGATGGCAGGATCATGGGAATGATGCCTCATCCGGAAAGAGGAATGTTCTTTTCCCAGAGGGATGACTGGACACTTCTCAGAGAAGAATACAGAAGAGCCGGCAGGGAACTTCCGGAGGAAAGCGACGGAATAAAGATTTTCAGGAATGCAGTGAGATATTTTGCAGACTGAGGCCGGAGGCACCATGCTGTTATTTTTTAAAAAGAAGGGTTTTGTATGTTTATTTGAAAAGTTCCTTGTGCTGATGAGTCTGTCTGCAGCCTGTATCTTTTCTGCCTGCTCCGGATGGAATGTCAGCAGCCTTTCCGGAACAGAGATGTGTTTTCTGGAAAACGGAGCTGAGGCAGGAAATCTTGTTGTCCGGTTTGATGAATTTGCTCTTTCTGAACTTTCATTTAAAATAGGTGTTTTCGGAAACAGGATTTTTACTGCAGACAATGCCATGCACAGAATGCAGGTTCTGGACAGCGAAGGAAAACCACGTCTTGTGATCGGAGATCTGAAAAATATCGACACGGGTAAAACAGCTTCAGCTCCATTTAAATTCGGTACTATCGGATGTTTCACTTCTGACAGGGAAGGCAGAATCTATGTCCAGAACTGTCTTTCTCAGAGTGTATCCGGAACCGAGGATTTTTCTCCTTCCTATGTCCTGGTGTTCGACAGAAACGGAAAGCTACAGTACACTCTCGGGGCAACAGGTCCTGCCGGAAGTCCGTTCTATTATATTGATTCACTTTTTGTTGATGATTCCGGCAGACTTTTTGTGGTGTCCAGATCTTTTGATACATGGACAGTTTACAGGTTCACTGAAAAGAAACGTGACTTCTTCGCAGACCTTAAGGAGCTGAAGTTCCAGGATCAGGAAGGGAGCGATGTATATGAAGGCCAGATTGAAAACATAAAACTCTACCGCAGCGGAGATATGATGCTCATTTCAGTGGCCTTTTACCACAACAAGCGTCTCAAGTTTCACAGAATTTATGACTACTCAGTCAGGGAAAAGCGAATTATCAGGGATATAGTTACACTGCCTGATCCTAAAAATGTTCTGTTCAGCCTTGTAGATGAAAAAAACATTTATCTGTGGAATATGGACCGCCAGGATATCCGGCTCATGATATGCAATATGGAAGGTCATATTCTCAACAACATCCAGCTTGCCTTTGACGGGACCAGATATCTGTATTCTGATCTGATATATGATGAAGCGGGCCGTCTCTATACATACCATGTGAATAAAAAAGGAGCCCTTCTTTACAGGTGGGAATAATGAAAGCAGCTTCCGGAGCTGAAATAAGGGAAACAGACCGGAAGACTATTGAGGAATACGGCATCCCCGGTTCTGTTCTCATGGGACTGGCCGGTAATGCTGCTGTCAGGGAGATTGTTTCTTTTTTCGGCAGCATAAAGAGGGCAGCCGTCTGTGCAGGAACAGGAAACAACGGAGGAGACGGTTTTGTCACTGCCTATCTTCTTGCCTGCAGAGGAATTTCTGCAGTCATATATCTTCTTGGCAGTCCTGACCGCATGACTCCGGATGCAGCTTTGTATTTTAATGCATGCAGAAAAGCAGGCATTCCTGTGATTTCTGTGACGGAAGGTACTGCTGATTTTTCCGGTTTTGATCTCATCATAGATGCACTTTGCGGAACAGGAATTTCCGGAGGGCTGCGGGGGCTGACTGCTGCCATGGTAAAAGCAGTAAACAGTTCAGGTGTGCCTGTGGCATCACTGGATATTCCTTCAGGGCTTCCGGCAGACGGACAGGCTCCGGAAGGTCCTGCAGTCCGGGCGAAACTGACTGTCACCATGGGCTGGCCGAAACTTTCTCTGGTTACCTGGCCCGGGGCGGGTTACTGCGGAACAGTAAAGACTGTGGATATCGGCTTTCCTTCAGTTCTGGGTGAATCATTTGCATCCTCTCTCATAACAGAAGATTTTATTCAGAAGATTTCTCAGAAATATGATCCAGATATAAACAAAACTGACAGGGGGCACCTTCTGATCATCGGAGGTTTCCACGGCATGGAAGGTGCAGGACTTCTTGCTGCATCAGGAGCCTTTGCTGCAGGTGCGGGACTTGTAACCCTTGCCTGCGACGGCAGGGCCAGATCCGTTTCGGCAGGGAAAATACCTGAACTCATGACAGCGGATCTGGATGAACAGGATCCGTCGGATCTTGTCTCCTCCGGAAGATTCCGTGCACTGGTCATTGGTCCCGGAACAGGCAGGACTCCGGAAGCCAGGAACATATTTTTTAAAGTCATGGAATCCATGGCTTCCGGCGGCATAAAACGGGTTCTGATTGACGGTGACGGGCTGTTTCATCTGGCTGAATATCTAAAAACAGGTCCTCTGCCGGAACAGGTTTCCTTTGTGCTTACCCCTCATTTTATGGAAGCATCCCGTCTTACCGGACAGTCTGTGGAAGAAATCAGAAAGGACCGTATCCGGGCAGCAGAACTGTGTGCTGATATAACAGGATGTTCACTGATTCTTAAAGGGCCTCTGTCCGTTATTGCCTGCAGAAAATCTCCTGACAGAAGAAGATATATTAATACAACAGGAAACAGTCTGCTTGCCACAGCAGGCTCAGGAGACGTGCTTTCCGGCATTACAGGGGCCTATCTTATGACAGAACTTTCTCCTGAGATGGCCCTTTGCAAAGGAGCCTTTGTACACGGAGCTGCAGCTGATCTTGCTGCCGCAGAAGGCAGAAAACACATTTCTGCTTCGGAGATTGCCGGATATCTGAAAAAGGTAAATCTTTTATGAAAGTGAAAAAAATTTCCGTTCTGCTGCTGATTCTGGCTTTTGCAGTGCCTGTATCCGCAGAGCTGCCGGAGTATATCCTTTCACGAAAGAAGGAAAATTTCTATGTGGGCGGAATGCCTGCCGTGAACTACAACTCAGATGCCGGTTTTGGAATCGGAGCGGTTCTTTTTCTCTATAATAACGGAAAAAAGAAGGAGCGTTTCTTTTCAGTTCAGCCATACAGTGAAGGTCTTAAGGTAATGTTTTACGGAACCACAAAGAACTATCAGTTCCATGAGCTGACTCTGGATGCCTATAATATTTTCGGTTCAAATGTGCGATTTAATTCAACCCTGTGTGTTGAAATAAACAAAAATGCAGCATATTTCGGAACAGGGGCAGATGCAGCTTCCGGACGTCTGACAAATCCTGTTACAGGACATTCCTATAATACAATGTCCGGTTATATGGAAGATTTTTTAAAAAAAGGGGACCGGAGTCATTACAAGTACAACAGGTATCAGTACACTGCTCCGAAATGGAAGGCTGATTTTTATTCTGTTCTTGTGAGCCATCTTATCTGGTCTGCCGGTCTGCGTGCTGCATATACTGATGTGAAAAGCTGGAAGGGAAGGAGTTTCAGACTTAACGGCAGTTCCTATGTAAGCGGAGAGACTCTTTTTGACAGGGAAAGGCCTTTTGGTGCAGATGGAGGTTTTACAAATGTAATCCGTCTTGGTATCGGCTGGAAGGATCTGGATTATATTCCGGATCCTCGCAGAGGAATCTATGCTGATCTGTGTTTTGACATAAGCCGGAAATTTTTTGGTTCTGTTTCTGATTATATCCATGGTGCTGCAGGAATCCGAGGATATGTTTCTCCTGTGGCTGATGTCACACTGGCTTCCAGAATAGCCATGACCTCCGCCTTCGGAGATATTCCATTCTTTGAAATGGGATATTTTCCCTTTATGAACGGAATGCAGCAGGGACTAGGCGGAAACCGTACACTCAGAGGCTACTGCCTGGGAAGATTCACTGCAAAGACCATGACTCTGGCCAATCTGGAAATCCGGTATTCCTTTCTGAAGACTGGATTTCTGGATCAGATCTTTGATTTAAAACTGATTCTTTTTACGGATGCAGGGAATGCCTATGATAAAACAGAGGATCCTTTTATTTCTCCCAGATGGAGGGATTATAAAATATGCGGAGGAGCAGGATTGGCTGCAGCATGGAACCTGGCAACAGTAATCCATTTTTACTATGGGGTGAGCAGGGAGGATTCCGCTGTTTCTGTGGATCTGTCCCATGCAATAGACTGATCATGGAAAAAGTTATTTACACATTAAGGCCGTTGTTTAATTGTAGCAGACTGATATAAAACGAATTCAGGCGTAAAATGCAATTTGATTATTTCATACTGATTTCATCCTTTGTTGTCATCTTCTGTTCCACGGTCTATATTATGGCCTATAAGGAAAGAAAACAAACAGAAAAAAATAATGTCATCTATCCTGGAATGACGATCATAGTTCCTGTATGGAACGAGGAAAAGACCATCAGTGACACTTTGGATTCACTTCTCACTGTAGGTGAGCACTATAAAGGGAAACTGGAGATCATCACCATAGACGATAATTCCACAGACCGCAGCTTCGAGATAATGCAGGGCTATGCTGCAGAACATGACACTATCCGCTGTTATAAAAAGGATTCTGCTCACAGTAAAGGAAAGAGTGAAAGCCTCAATCAGGGGATTGACCTTGCCTCATATGACCTTGTAGGATGCGTTGATGCGGATTCCTATCCTGACCCGGATTCACTGAACTATGTGGCAGAGGAATTTACGGACCCAATGGTGGGGGCAGTTACCACAAAACTGATAGTAAAAAAACCGCGCAGAGCAGTGGAATGGTTCCAGCAGGTGGAATATATTTTTTCAAATTTCATACTCATGGCCTTCGATTCACTGGATGCCATCTACATTACCAAGGGGCCTTTAAGCGTCTACAGAAAGGATGTTATGCAGAAAATTCACGGTTTCCTTCCAGCAGGAATGACTCCTACAGAGGATATGGAAATTACATTCCGAATAAGAAAGGCAGGCTATACCATCCGCGGATCCAGAAAGGCAAGGGTCTATACTTCGGTCATGAAAACATGGAAGAATCTTTTCTGGCAGAGAATGCGCTGGAACAGAGGAACACTCATCAATCTGTGGCTTCACAGGGATATGTTCTTTGATCCGAAATACGGAATGCTCAGCATGTTCATACTGCCTACTGCTACGCTGATGATATCCATGGTAGGGATTATCATTCTGTACATGCTTTATACAATCATCTCCATGACAGTCATAAAAATACAGGAACTGTACTGGATTCTTACCACAGGATACTATCCTGATCTTCACAATGTTATGGCAAGAATGACAGACGGAATATCATCCTTTGCACTGCACAATCTTCTGCTGTTTCTTGTTGTCATGGGAATTTATTTTCTTGTAAACGGTTTCGGTTTTCGCGAAAGCCGTGAAAAATTTTCTTTCAGGTACGTTCTTTTTGTAGCTCTTACTCCTCTGATTTATAATCCGGTTATTCTTTTCTTCTGGGCAACCGCAATGATCATGCAGACAAGCAAAACAGCTGTCAGGTGGCGATAATGGATATTCAGAAAAAAAATCTTCTCTACAAGGCACTGGCTGTCACCTTTGCCATTATGTTTTTTTCCATACTTTTTTCACAGACTGTATTTCAGCAGAAAATCTCTGATTTTGACAGGGAAATGACCTATGTAAGGGATACTCTCAGGGAAGGACAGGTAATCCTTTCTCTTAAACAGGTTTTCAACACCAAAGGCATGGCTGATGACTCTCTGAATGATGATATGGCAGACCGCCTCTTTGAAACAGGAATCAATATCCAGAGGCTCTCCAGTTCTGAAGACAGTAATTCTCTTTTCAGAAATGTCAGCAGAGAATGGATCTGCCTTAACATGGATCTGTGGCAGAAACTTGCTGTTCACAACAGAAACTCTGTGAACAAAAAAAGCTACATTATATATATATATCCTCCTGACTGTACAGAATGTGCACCTTACGAAAACTGTTTTTTCCAGCTGCATAAAAAATACGGTGAAAATCTTCTTTTTTTCATTCTGCCGGATGATCCGGACAGCAGGGTACTGCGCATAGTAAAGCAGTACTACAAAGTAAAGGGCTGCGGTCCGTCTGTTATTGTAAACGGTGTTCTGGCAGGAGGAGATGATCCTCTTAAGCAGGTTCAGGAAGCCCTGGAAAAGGCTGCACTGAAGAAGCCTGTAAAAAAACAGCATTTTTAATGGCAGCAGATCAGCAGCCATTCTGCTGTCCGTTCAGGCCAAATGCTCTGCTGAACTGTTTTTGCCTGTAAAACCATCATAAATTAT
Source organism: Spirochaetota bacterium (assembly GCA_045600925.1). GTDB lineage: Bacteria > Spirochaetota > UBA4802 > UBA4802 > UBA5550 > JAZRYV01. Next base: position 569 of record JAZRYV010000251.1, on the reverse strand, counting down.
ATTTTTTTGCAAAAAACCAAAAAAACTTCCGGAATTTTTTAAATTTCAGGCCTCCGTTTACGTATTCCTTATGTACCGTTTCTTTTCCTTCAGGATCGGACGGTATCTGTCAGAAATTCAGCAGGCCGGCAGGTGTTAAAACACGGAAGGGACACAGTCCAGCAGAGACGTATGGCCTGTACGTCTCTATAATAGTGTATTAATTATACTGTCATAATGGCTGCCGACAGGCAGCCGACGCACGGGCTGTACCGGAATATTTCCGATGGCTGCCGACAGGCAGCCGACGCACGGGCTGTACCGGAATATCCCGATGGCTGCCGCCAGGCTGCCGTCCTCTGCCCTTTTTTAGTTGACAGACCAAAAAATAAGGAGTATTTTATGAAGCATATAAACGACACAGAGAGTTACGAAGAGCAGTACAAAAAGCTCAGATTCACAAATGACTTCATGTTCGGAAAGGTTATGGAAAACAATCCGGACATCTGCCTGGATCTTCTGGAACTTCTGCTGAACAAAGATATCGGGAAGGTGGAATTACAGGAGACGCAGAAAGCTTTTTCCCCTTC
>JAZRYV010000250.1:0-1723 GCA_045600925.1 Spirochaetota bacterium | reverse complement strand
TTTTCTGGCCACAGCCCTGTATCCTCTGGGGACGGTTACCTATGTTAAGGGCGGCGGATGGAACTTTCAGAATGACGGTGCAGGTGTTCAGGCAAGAACCATCGGCATAAGCGACAGCTGGGTCAGATTCACCTATGAGCACGGAGCGACCTATGACTTTCACAATGATTCATGGATAGGCAGGAATTATTATCCTGAAAGAGGATGGAACGAGTTTTACCATGCAGGACTGGACAGCGAAGGTTTTGCAGGCTGGACTCTGTATAATACTTTTTACAGCAAATCACTTGCATATCCGGGGCTTGTTTTTACGGCAGCTGAATTTTTAAAGAAGATGTCTGATGTCACCGGTGCAGTTCCGGACCGTTATGTTCCGGAAGGACCTGCTGATGAAGCATATTTCAGAAAAGTTACAGGCAGAATAAAACCGGGAGACATGCTCTGCATTCCAGGACATATCTGTATTGCTGTCGGAGTCTGCAGAGACGGAAGTCTGCTGGTAATACACTCTGCACAGACATCATCCTGTGAGGGAGGAAACGGCGGAGGAGTCCAGATCAGTGCAGTGAGTCCTAAAGGAATCAATGACCGCAGCTGTGATGCATTTGTTCTTGCAGGGAAATACATGACAAAGTATTTCCGTTACTGGTCGGAAAAATATCCGCCTGTCTTAATGGATCCTGCACAGTACCTTGTTTTTGCAGATGAAAATTCCGGCATTCTCCACTGGCCGGCAAATGCAAAGGGGCTTTACGACCCGGAAGGATTTTCACAGAAAAGCGGAGAGGCGGTCCTTGCAGAGCTTTTAGGACCGGTACAGTAGAACGGATTACGGAAGCAGGACCGGAAAGGTCCTGCTTTTTGAAAAAACAACTGAAAATGACTGTACTGACTAAAATGGGGGATTGCAGATGAGCAAGAAGATGATAACCGGCGTTTCTTTAAAGAGTTATGGTATGATTCAGAGTTTTGAATGCAGCAGCTTTTCTAATATCAATCTTGTTATCGGGGAGAATGGAACAGGAAAGACTTTCTTTCTGAAAGCTTTGTACTCTGCTGCAAGGGCTATGGAGGAATACAAACGAGGTGATGACATCAGGACAATTAACGATGTGCTTGCGGAAAAACTCAGGTGGACATTTCAGGTTGATAAACTTGGCGATATGGTGACACGATCTTCCGGTGAAAACCTCAGTTTTGAAATGGAACTTGGGACGGATCATATCGGGTATCAGTTTTCTTCCAGTGCTGCAAGTAAAGTTGTAACAGCGACAGAACCGAATGAAAAGAGAGAAGCAAATTCTGTATTTATCCCTGCAAAAGAGGTTCTCTCTTTGTACTCAATAATACTGAAATCGAGAGAAGTTGACAAGTCATTCGGGTTTGATGACACTTACTACGATCTTGTCAGGGCTCTTAGAATATCTCCAAGGCAGGGGAAGAATTTTTCCGTATTTTCAAGCTCACGTAAAATACTGAACGGGGTTATTGACGGAAAAGTCGATTATGATGAAACACGCGGGAAATGGTATTATAAGAATAACCGCAGTCAGAAATTTTCCATTGGAGCCACCTCTGAAGGTGTAAAAAAAATCTCAATTATGGACAGGCTCCTTTCAAATGGCTATCTGAATAATCAATCTGTCATCTTCATTGACGAGGCAGAATCTGCCCTGCATCCGGATGCGATTTGTCAGTTTTTGAATATGATTGAAGAAATAGC
>JAZRYV010000249.1:0-3180 GCA_045600925.1 Spirochaetota bacterium | reverse complement strand
CAAAATCAGGTATTCTTGTTATCGTCGAGTCTCCTTCCAAGGCCAAGACCATCAGCAAATACCTTGGTAAAAACTATATAATTGCTGCTTCTGTGGGTCATGTTATAGACCTTCCCAAATCCAGACTTGCCATAGATGTGGAAAATGATTTTAAACCGGAATACATCACCATACGTGGCAAGGCAAAACTTCTTGCAGACCTTAAGAAAAAGGCAGCAGCTGTTTCAAAGGTTTTACTTGCAACCGACCCTGACCGGGAAGGGGAAGCTATTTCCTGGCATCTGTATCATGCCCTTTCTGAAAAGAACAGCAGCATCAAACGTATTGTTTTCAATGAAATCACCGAAAAGGCAGTAAAGAATGCTGTGTTAAATCCGCGAGATATAGATATGGACATGGTAAATGCACAGCAGGCAAGACGTCTTATGGACCGTATTGTAGGCTACAACATCAGTCCCATACTGTGGAAGAAAGTGAAAAAAGGTCTTTCTGCAGGAAGGGTACAGTCTGCCGCTCTTAAGGTCATCTGCGACCGTGAAGCTGAAATCAGCGGTTTTACTCCGCTGGAATTCTGGACTGTTGATGTAAAATGCAGCAGAAATAAATCGTCTTTTACTGCCTCTCTGGCCTTAATAAATAATGAAAAGGCAGAAATACACTCCGAAGATCAGGCCTCAGCCATTGCAGAGGTCCTGAAAAAATCTGTTCCGGAGGTTACAGAAGCAAAAAACGGCATCAGAAAAAGAAATCCTCAGGCTCCCTATATTACAAGTAAACTTCAGCAGGAAGCTGCTGCAAGACTTGGCTTTACTTCCCAGAAGACAATGATGATTGCCCAGCAGCTTTATCAGGGAATAGATATAACAGGAGAAGGCCCTGTCGGAATCATAACCTATATGAGAACCGATTCCACCAGAATTTCCGATCAGGCTCTGGAAAGTGTCAGAAACTATATTCATGATAATTATGATCCGGAATACTGTCCGGAGACTCCCAATTTTTATAAAAACAAAAAGGGAGCACAGGATGCCCATGAAGCTATTCGTCCTACAGATGTCTACCGGACTCCTGAATCCATAAAAAATGATCTTTCAAGGGATCAGTTCAGACTGTATGAACTGATCTGGAAAAGATTCCTGAGTTCACAGATGACTCCTGAAATTTCAGAGGTCGTTTCAGTAACTCTTGCTGCCGGTGACTTCATTCTCAAGGCCACAGGAAGTACTGTAAAGTTCAGCGGTTTTGCTGCAGTGGAGAAAGGAGAAAAATCTGAAAAGGTAAAACTGCCTGTGCTGGAAAAAGGTGATAAGGTAAAGGTGGATGATGTTGTTCCTGAACAGCATTTTACCACTCCTCCGGCAAGATTCAATGATTCTTCTTTTATAAAATTTCTGGATGAATCAGGAATCGGCCGTCCTTCAACTTATGCCACAACTCTGGCCACTCTTCTTAAAAGATACTATGTGGTTCGTCAGGGCCGTCAGCTTGTTCCTACCGTTCTTGGAAAGATTGTCAGCGATATCCTGACCGGAAATTTCCCCGAGCTTGTTTCTGTGGATTTTACTGCGGATATGGAAGAGAAGCTGGACAGGGTAGAGGAAGCTGAGGAAAACTGGGTGGACATGCTTCATAAATTCTATGATCCTTTTATTGAAACTGTTCACAGGGCAGAAGAGAATATTTCCGAAATGAAAGGCGTTATGGATGAGGAAACAGATTTTATCTGCGAAAAATGCGGACGCAGGATGGTCAAGAAGCTTGGAAAATTCGGATTTTTCCTTGCCTGTTCCGGTTTCCCTGAATGCCGGAATGCAAAGCCTCTGTCCCTTGGCAGATGTCCTTCCTGCGGAACAGGTGAAGTGATAAAGAGAAGTTCAAAATCAGGAAGAGGCTCCTTTTATTCCTGCACCAGATATCCGGAATGTGAATTCCTTACAAGGGACAATCCTTCGGATCACAGCTGTCCTGACTGCGGAAGTATTCTTTTTGAAAAAAAGATCAGGGGCAGAAAGGGACTTCAGCTGACCTGTCTGAATCCTGAATGCACCTACAAAGTTGATCTTCCTGATGAGGATGAAAAGGTTCTGCAATGATATTTGCCATAGACAGATTTATGGATTATCTCAAATATGAAAAGAATCTGTCTGACAACACAGTTCTTGCCTACAGTCTGGATCTGAAGTCCCTTCACGGTTTTCTGTGCGGTGACTTTATAGGTGCTGACGGAGTGGACAGATATGGTTTATCCGTGCAGAAAGACGGTGACACCGTTTCTGTTTCATCTGTGACTGGAGAAGATCTCAGTGCCTATGTTGAGTATATGTTTGATGAAGGTCTTTCCAGGGCCACAAGAAGCCGCCGTATTGCAGCCATCCGCAGCTTTTTCGGATACCTGTACCGTAATGATTTTCTGAAAACAGATCCTTCCCTGAAACTGATCTATCCTAAAAAGGAAGGCAGACTTCCAAAATTTCTGCGTCAGGATGAGACTGATGCTGTTACCGGTTTTAAGCCTGAAACTTTTCAGGATTACAGGGATCTTGCACTGCTGGAACTTCTTTATTCTTCCGGATGTCGTATCGGTGAGGTTGCAGGTGCTGAAGTAAAGGATCTTGACCTGAACTCCAGGCGCCTTATGGTAACAGGAAAGGGCAGTGTTCAGAGGATTGTATTCCTGACAGATGCTGCTGCTGATGCTATGGACGGTTATCTGGTCATGCGTGAAAAAAATTTCGGAAAACCATCCGGCCCTCTTTTTGTAAACATCAGAGGTCAGGGAATAACAGAGCGGGGGCTGTTCTATATAGTCAGACAGAGAGCATCCAGAGCCGGTCTGATGTCTCACGTCACTCCTCATACTTTCCGGCATACCTTTGCCACTGACATGCTTAATGCCGGTGCCGATATCCGCGCTGTTCAGGAAATGCTTGGACACAGAAATCTGTCCACGACCCAGATTTATACACATACCACAAAGGAACATCTGCGCTGGGTATATGAGCACAGCCATCCTCAGGCATTAAAGGATAAAAGGAAAAACTGATAAAACAGGAAAAGTTTCTGACAGCCTTTTTCCCATAGCTATTTTCGGCTAAAAAACATAAAAATCAGATTCTTTATCAAAAAAATGTAATTTTTATCAAAAAAAATAAAAAAATTCAAAAAATTTTTAAATTGGGT
>JAZRYV010000248.1:0-2994 GCA_045600925.1 Spirochaetota bacterium | reverse complement strand
GGAAGGCAAAAAAAAGACATCCTGAGATGTCCTGTTTTTTATATTGTTCCCGGCAGCGTCCTGCTCTCCCACACAGCTACCCGTGCAGTACCATCGGCGTTGAAAGGCTTAACTTCTGTGTTCGGAATGGGAACAGGTGTGACCCTTTCTCTATAGCCACCGGGAATAATTTCCGTTTGATGAATGACATATATTTTTAACGGCAGGAGATGTCAATGCAAAAAAAAATTTTTTAATAATTTTGGAAAAAAGTCCGGGAAATCAGAGTGTCATCAGACATTATTTTTATATGATTTTCTGAATGACAGATTTTTTTTCTGCAGTAAATTGTACAGAGCTTTACTTTATACACATTTACATTATATATAAAAGAGGAGTTATGAACAGATATCTTCTTACTGCATTTATGCTGTGCTGCAGCAATATTTTTATGACTTTTGCCTGGTACGGCCATCTGAAAAATCTCAGTACAAAACCTGTGATTGTGGCTGTGCTGGTGAGCTGGGGAATTGCCTTTTTTGAATATCTTATTCAGGTTCCGGCCAACAGAATCGGACATGAGGTAATGACTCTGGGACAGCTTAAAATCATGCAGGAGGTCATAACCCTGTCGGTGTTTATTCCTTTTTCTGTTTTTTACATGAAGGAGAAGATAACTCTGGACTATGTCCTGGCAGGTGTCTGCATGCTGATGGCTGTTTTCTTTATTTTCAGAAGTAAAATTATGGGTTAGGTCAGGGCCCTGACCGGGGAGTTTTTATGATACATTATTATTCCGGAAACAGACTGGAGGATCTGGCTGAGGTTTTTAAGAAAGTCGTCACGGAAAATCCTCTGTCTCCTTTTTCCAAAGAAAAAATTCTGATTCAGACTGAAGGTGTTAAGAAATGGCTTACACTTTACATGGCAAAGCACACAGGGGTTTTTGCCGGTGCTGACTTCATCAGCCCATCATCCCTTATGTACATTGCAGAAAAGATGACCGGCTCCGGGGAGGAAGAATCTCCATTCAGCAGAGATTTTTCCGGATGGGCCATATATTCCGTCATGGATAAGGCAAAGAATCAGAAGCTGAAGGAATTCATAAAAGACGATCCGGTCCGGAAATACGAAACAGCAGAAAGAACTGCTGACCTGTTCGACCAGTATGCCCTGTACCGCTGGAAGAAGGACGGTCTGGCTGACAAATGGAACAGAGGTGAGCTTACAGGCATTTCTGACCACGAAGTCTGGCAGCAGGAGCTGTGGTCTCTGCTTCAGAAAAAATATGACCGGCAGGGGAAAAGCCGTTTCCGCAGACTTCAGGATCTGCTGACTGCTCTGAAAGAAAAAAAGATTACGGATACGGAGGACAGGCCGGAAAGGATTATCTGCTTCGGCATTTCCATTCTGCCGCCTTATTATCTTGAGGTGCTGAAGGGCCTTTCGGAAAACGGAGTGGAGGTTCATCTTTTTTTCACCACTCCCTGCCGGTTCTACTGGGCTGATATCATCTCACGGAAGAGGAAGGCCTTTCTTGAAAGAAAAATGTCTGAAAATATGAAACAGATTCAGAAGGATGAGGAGGAACAGGATCTTCTCTATTATGAAACCGGAAATCCTCTTCTGGGAGACCTTGGACGGTGCGGAAGTGACTTCCTGTATGAAATATACAATACTGAAAACGAAGATGTTTTCGAGGAGCATTTTAAGGATGCTGATGATGATTCCCTGCTGCACAGGATTCAGAACCGAATTCTGAACATGGAACCTGAGCCGGAAAGAAATTCAAGAGAAGATTTTCCGGAGGGGGATGAGTCTGTTAAGGTGGTTTCCTGTCACAGTCCAATGCGGGAGGTGCAGGTCTTTCAGGATTATCTCTGGTCTCTGTTTGATGAAAAGAATAACGGAGAGAAGAAGCTTCAGCCCTGGCAGGTTCTTGTTCTGTGTCCTGACATCAATGCCTATGCTCCGTATATAGATGCGGTTTTCGGAAAGGAAAATCTGGATGAAGGGCTGGCATATATTCCTTACAGCATTGCAGACCGGAGCAGAAAATCATCCGGCATACTTCTCCCTGCCTTTGCAGGCATTCTGGATGTTCTTTCTTCCAGATTTGAAGCGTCTTCTGTCCTTTCCGTTCTTGAAATGGAACCTGTCCGTAAAAAGTTCGGGCTTTCCGAGGATGAAATGGGAACTGTAAGTGAACTGATCAGCGGAGCCGGTATTAAGTGGGGAAAGGATTCTGCAGGCATAAAAAAAATATGGGACGGAATTCCAGGGGAGAATACCGGCTTCACTGGAGAATTTACAGAATGTTCATGGCAGAAGGGAATCGACCGGCTTATGGCTGCATGTGTTATGGACTGGAATGACATGGATTTCTGGAACACGAAGAGTGACGTGACAGATCCGGATTCTGTGATCTTCCCTCTGGGGGCTGCCGGACCGGATGAGATCAGGACTGCAGGAAAGCTGGCAGCCTTTGTTCATGCACTGGGCCGTGCTGCAGAAGGTGCCGGTGAACCGAAATGTCCGGAGGCCTGGAAGGACTATTTCCTTTCCGTCATGGAAGATCTTCTGGCTGATGAAAAGGATAATGAAACAGAAAGGAATTACATGACTGATCAGGCGGAACTTCTGGAGCGGGTTCAGAAAGTCTGCGGATTTACTGAAAAGGATCTTTTCCCTTTTGAAGTTATGAAGAATTATTTTGACGGAAGATTTTCTGCTGACATGAACACTTCCGGTTTTATTACAGGAGGGGTTACCTTCTGTTCCATGATTCCTCTCAGGAGCATTCCTTTTAAGGTCATCTGCATGCTTGGCATGAATGAAGGTGTTTTCCCAAGAACTGACAGGCCTGAATCCTTTGATCTCATGGCAGTTAAGCCGGAACGTGGAGACCGGAGTACAAGGAACAGCGACAGATATCTGTTTCTGGAGACAATCATGTCTGCAAGAGATAAACTGTATATAAGCTATACCGGCCAGGACATAAGGACCAACAAGGAA
>JAZRYV010000247.1:0-2195 GCA_045600925.1 Spirochaetota bacterium | reverse complement strand
AATCTGGTCCAGTCATCTTCAGCTTCACACTGAGCTCCGCCGCTGAAGTACTGTCTGAATATTCCGTATCTGTATCTGATACCGAATCCGTCAAGGGGAATATCATGAGTTGCGGCAGAATCGAGAAAGCATGCGGCAAGTCTTCCGAGTCCGCCGTTTCCCAGGGCATTATCCTCTATCTCTTCAAACAGGGAAGCTGAGTATCCGCTTTTACTCAGAAACTCTTCACATTCATTCAGAAGTCCGAGATTAAGAAGATTGCTGTATATCATTCTTCCTGTTAGGAATTCTGCAGAAAAATAGCAGGCACGTTTTCTGTCAGAGCTTTCAGGAGTCTGCCATTTATCTCTTATCCTTTTGAGTGCAGCTTTTGAAACCGCATTGTACAGCATTTTCACTGTTGAATTTTCCGGTGTTGTTCCGTAGTCGAGTTCAAGTATATTTTTTATATCATTTGTCACTGGAACTGCTCCTTTCAGTTTATCAGCGTCCGCTTATCCGGACGAGTTTCTTTATTCTGTCTGAAATGTCATTGGTAAATTCATTTTTATCAAATCTGTACTTCCAGTTGTCATTAACTGTAGAAGGCGTGTTGATCCGTGATGAATTGTCAAGACCGAGATAATCCTGCATCTGAAATACCGCAAGGGGAGCAGTGCTTCTGAATGCACTTCCGATTATTCCCCAGGGAATATCGGTCTGTTTTCTGACATTAAGATATTCTCTGGCATAGGTCAGAGCTTTCTTTTTCTGGTGTGAAAAATATCCGGCGAGTGTTTCATTGTCATGGGTCCCGCCGTATACTATGCAGTTGCCGCTGAAGTTGTGAGGCAGATTTTCATTTTCAGGATCACCGTCAAACGCAAATTCCATCAGCTTCATACCTGGATAACCGCTTTCTTTAAGGACTTTTTTTACGTCTTCGGTTATGTTACCCAGATCCTCTGCGATGATGAGAGTATCTCCGCGGCTTTCATTTATCGCACGTATCAGTGACATGCCCGGACCGTGAAGCCATCTTCCGTTTACAGCATTTTTTTCACTGCCGGGGATCGCATAGTAGTTTACTGTGCCGATAAAATGATCTATCCTTAGCATGTCGTACATTTCGGAATTATGCTTTATTCTTTTTCTCCACCATGAAAAATCACGCTTCTCCATCTCATTCCAGTCATACAGCGGATTTCCCCACAGCTGTCCTTCTTCGGAAAACATATCGGGAGGGACACCTGCTGTAAGCTTAGGCATCATTTCGCTGTCGAGAAGGAAAAGCGAAGGATCAGCCCAGACATCGGCACTGTCATATGAAACATAGATCGGTATGTCTCCTGTAAGACCGATGTTTTTTTTGTGTGCATATCTGTGAAGCATATTCCACTGTCTGAAAAATTCAAACTGACAGAATTTCTGAAAGGATATTTCTTCACTCATCTGATCTTTCAGTTCCTGCATTGCTTTAGGTTCTCTTGATCTGATGGCTGTATCCCATTCATTCCACGGCTTTCCGTTAAAAAGCTTTCGTGCTGATTCAAAAACAGCATAGTCTTCAAGCCAGTATGCATTTTCCGTACAGAAAAATTCAAAATCGTCTGTTTTTTCCGGCCTGAAGTTTTCAAATGCTTTTTTCAGATTCTGAGTACTGACCTCTTCAGCGGCTTTATAGTCTGCATTTCCCGGATCAGGGGACACTGCTTTTAATTTTTCAAAGCAGTAAACATCAAGAAGATTCGGACTGATATATACTATGCTTCCTGCAAATGCCGAACAGCTTTTGTACGGGCTTCCTGTTTCGTCAGGCGGAACAAGGGGCAGCAGCTGCCACCATTTCAGCCCGGCTCCGCTTATATAGTCAATAAAATCGTACACTTCCTTTCCCATAGTTCCCGTAAAATGTTCTGATGGCAGAGAAAACAGCGGCATCAGAACACCTGCGGAACGAGGGATCTTTTTCTGCTTTTTTATCGTACTCACCCCTTGACTGCACCTGATACAACACCGTTTATGATGTGCTTCTGAAGTGCAGTATAGAATATAATTATCGGTACTATCGAAAGCACCAGCATCGCCATCAGTGCTCCCATATCCCTTGAACCATAACCACCCTGAAGATACTGAACAGCTATCGGTATCGTTTTATATTTATTTCCTATTACAAGATAGGGAAGGAGGTAGTCATTCCATATCCACATAGTGTT
>JAZRYV010000246.1:0-9592 GCA_045600925.1 Spirochaetota bacterium | reverse complement strand
AAGATCTTAAATATACAGCTGATCACATGTGGGTCAGAAAAAAAGACAGTTTTACTGCATGCTGCGGTCTGACTTTTCATGCACAGGAATCCCTTGGGCAGATTATTTTTGTGGATCTTCCGGATATTAATTCTGACTGTGCAGCTGGTGATGAAATTGCAGCTGTGGAATCAAACAAGGCCCTGACTGATATTAAAACCCCTCTGACAGGACGGATTACGGCAGTGAATCAGCAGCTGGAGGATAATCCTGAACTAATAAATTCAGATCCCTACGGTGATGGCTGGATTTTTGAACTGGATATAAAATCCTCCTTTGAAGAAGATGATCTTCTGTCTCCGGGAGATTATGCAGAGCTTACAGTAAACAGCTGATGTCTCTTCCTGAATGGTTCAAAGTCCGGATACCTTCCGGAAAAGAATACATTAATCTTAAAAACACCATTAATAAATATGGTCTTAATACAGTATGCATGTCTGCATCCTGTCCCAATGCCGGAGAGTGTTTTTCTTCAGGAAACGCAGCCTTTCTGATTATGGGAAAAAACTGTACCAGGCACTGCAGATACTGCGGCCTGTCCGGCGGTGTTCCGGAGCCTTTTGACAGTGAAGAAGGCCGCAGACTTGCTGAAGGAATTTCTGCACTGGGACTGAAATATGCAGTGATAACTTCGCCTTCAAGGGATGATCTGCCGGACAGGGGAATTTCAGGTTTCATAAATCTGCTTAGTGCCATGAAAGGAACAGACTGCCGGACAGAGGTTCTGGTCCCGGATTTTGCCGGCGTTATGGAATCGGCAGTTGACAGGATAACTGCCGAGAATCCCTTTGTATTTAACCACAATCTTGAATGTGCAGGACCTGTTTTCAGGAAGGCCAGGCCGGAAGGCAGCTATGAACTTTCCCTGAATCTTCTGAGCAGAGCATCAGGCCGATGCAGACATGTAAAGTCAGGGCTTATGGCAGGTCTGGGAGAAACTTTTCGTGATATAGAAGATTCCCTGAAGGATCTTCGGTCAGCAGGGGTATCCATTGTAACCATAGGTCAGTATCTGCGGCCCGGAAAGAACTGTCTGCCTGTGGAAAAATTTTATACACCGGAGGAATTCAGTGAGCTGAGACAGGCTGCACTGAATATGGGGTTTGATTATGTCGCATCAGGACCTTTTGTCCGCAGTTCATACCATGCCGTGGATTATTTCTCTGTGCAGCCAGCTATAAGTTCTGCTGCTTCCTGAACAGTAATGTTTTTACCTGTAATACGGCTTATGCTTGTCATTACAGATGATTCCATGCCGCAGGGATTTATGAAGGAAAAACCTTTCATGTCATTGCATATGTTTACTGCCACACCGTGGGTAGAAACTCCGTTTCTGAGACTGAAACCTGCAGAACCGCATTTAAGGCAGATGTTTCCGTCTCTGTGCCAGATTCCGGGCAAAGCAGGATCATAATAAAGATCAAGTCCCAGTCCGGAATTTAAAGGACGGATGCATCTTTCCAGAGCTGCTTGTACAAATTCCCTGGCAGCCATACCTGATACAGGCAGAACAAAATATATTACAAGCTGTCCTGGCTCATGAACAGTTGCATTTCCGCCTCTGTCTGTGTGCACAACAGAGAAACCGTTTCTTTTAAGTACTGATTCCGGGACAAGGATATCGGCAGGATTTCCATGACGTCCCAGTGTGACTACAGGAGGATTATGTTCAAGCAGAAAGATTTTTCCTGAACTTTTGCCTTCAAGAATCAGCTGTTTTTCCTGTTCCTGCATTTCCATGGCTGCATGGTATTCCATGGGGCCTTTCATTACCACTGGAACTGTTTTGTCAGTAAAGATGCTCATCTCACAAATCCTCTTTGTAAGATAATATGACCAGAAAGGCCTTTTCGTCAAATATATTTTACTTCTGATAATATATATTATGTCACATTGAGAATTTTGTATCTTCCCTAATTTCGCTTGACAAAGGCAGTGAACTGATTAAATTACTTGATAAAGGACAGAATATGCTTACAGTAATTCTCGGTGCAGGAAATGTGGGCAGTCAGATTGCAAGACAGCTCATTGAAGAAGGAAAAGATGTAGTCATAATTGAACGGGATATTGCCCGTGCAAAGGAAATTTCCGACAAAATGGACTGCATCGTCATAAACGAAGACGGCACTAATATTTCCACACTGAAAAAAGCCTATATAGAAAAGGCAGATGTTTTTATCAGCGTCACAAGATCAGATGAAGTCAACATGATTGCCTGCGGTCTTGTTTCCAGCGAATTCCCTGAAGTCAAAACAAAGATAGCCAGAGTCCGTAATCTTGACTATTCCGAAGCAAGAATCATTGAAAAAACTTTTCTTGGCATTGATTATGCAGTAAATTCAGAGGTTGAAACCGCACGTAAAATTGTAAACACAGTTGAACTTGGGGCCAGCAGTGATGTTGTTCTTTTTGAAAACACAAGGCTTCAGCTGAGAAACATTACTGTTGAGGAAGGATCCTTTTTTGAAAACAGAGCTCTTAAGGATCTGCGGTCTTTAATAAATGTTCCTTTTCTGATTGCAGGCATTATTTCGGAAGATGAATTCATTATTCCATCCGGAAATACTGTTCTTAAAAACGGAGACACTCTGTACCTTCTGGCAGGCAGATGGGATCTGGCTGCCATATTCAAAAAATCAGGAAACAGTTTCAATATTATAAAAAATATTGTCATTCTTGGTGCAGGAAAGATCGGACGTCTTATATGTCGGGAACTTAATTCCACCGGCCGGAAGCTTACTGTTATTGAGAAGGATTATGAAATATGCAGATCCTTTGCGGAAGAATTTCCTGAAGTCCTGGTTCTCAATGCAGATATAACAGATGATGAGATTTTTTCCCAGGAGGATTTGGGAAGCAATGATCTTATGATTACTACAACGGACAATCAGGAACTTAATATTCTGACATCTGCACTTGCCAAACGATACGGCATCAGGAGATCAATTGCTCTTGTCACAAAGGCATCCTATTTCCCTGTTACAGCGGAACTGGACATTGACAGCACAATCAGTCCTAAAAACAGCACAGTTGATGCCATTATGAAATACATCCGCAAAGGAGACATTAAAAGCGTTCACAGCATCTTTGACGGAAAGGCAGAAGTAATAGAATTTTCAATTGATGACGACAATATCATGGCTGGAAAAGCTCTGGTTGATATTTCCCTGCCTCCAAATACACTTGTGCTTTCGGTTATCCGAAAAAGGACATCCCATCTTCCAACAGGAAATTTTGTTATTATGCCGGGAGATGTGGTTATCCTTATTTCCAGCAAGGAATCCATTTCTCAGCTGGAGGAGGCTTTCCTGGATTAGATCATGCTGCATATAAGATCCGTTCTTATCCTGATTTCCTGGCTTATGCTCATAATCTGCGGTTTTATGCTGATCCCTGCAGGAATTGCCCTGTATACCGGGGAAACAGCTGCTTTCAGGGGATTCGCTTTTTCTGTGATCAGCGTTTCCTTTCTCTGCCTTGCAGTAATCGGGATTATTAAACTGTCCGGATACAGAAATCAGGTCATTTCTACAAGGGACAGCTACATTTTTGTAACGGGAGCCTGGCTTTTTGCATCAGCTGCCGGATCCCTGCCCTACATTATATCCGGTGCAGTTCCTGATTTTGCTGATGCATTCTTTGAAACCATGTCCGGTTTCTCCACCACCGGGGCCACTGTTCTTTCTGACATTGAATCCCTGCCAGTATCTCTGCTGTTCTGGCGTTCCATGACTCAGTGGACCGGAGGCATGGGAATCGTTGTCCTGACAGTGGCAATTTTTCCCCTGCTGGGAATAGGCGGTCTTCAGCTGATTCAGGCCGAGGCTCCGGGCCCCTCTGTAGATAAAATGACACCAAGAATCGGGGAAAATGCAAAGATTCTCTGGTTCATATATCTGGGATTTACTGTCGCAGAAACTGTTCTTCTGCTTTTTGGCGGAATGAGCCTCTTTGATGCACTGTGTCATTCCTTTTCGACTGTTTCCACAGGAGGATTCAGTCCTCTGAACGGAAGTCTGGGTGCATTTAATTCCCCTTATATTGACACAGTTGTTTTCATATTCATGTTCCTTTCAGGAATGAATTTTGCTCTTCACTATCGTATTCTGAGGGGACAGTCTTTTGCTCTTCTGAAGGATACGGAATTCAAAGCCTACTGTCTGATTGTTCTGGCCGCTTCTGCCTTTGTTTCTGCTGATCTTTTCTTTAATGTTTATCACTCAGCAGCTGAAAGCATAAGAAAAGGAGCTTTTCAGGTCGTATCTGTTCTGACAACAACAGGCTATGCAACAGATGATTACGGAAGATGGCCTTTTTTCAGTCAGGCAGTAATTCTAAGCCTTTTCTTTGCAGGAGCCTGTTCCGGATCCACATCAGGAGGCATCAAAATTATACGTCTTGTCACTATGTTCAGACAGGCTCTTATTGAGATGAGTCAGCTTCTCCATCCAAAAGGTGTTTTTGTGCTTAAGATCAGTGGAAGTCCTGTCAGAAAAAACATTGTCTATGCCATTGCTGGATTCTTCTTTATGTACATGCTGCTGATTCTCTTTTTTACACTGATAACTGCGTCCTGCGGAGAGGATCTTATGACATCTTTTTCTGCAGCTTTTACAACTGTAGGATGTTTCGGTCCCGGATTCGGTGAAATCGGTTCCGGTGCATATTTTGGTTTTCTGCCTGACTATGTAAAATGGGCACATTCCTTTGCCATGGTTATCGGACGTCTCGAGCTTTTCACTGTTCTCATCCTGTTTACTCCAGGATTCTGGAGAGGCTGAAAAAAAAACAGTAACAAAATTTTTTTCTGTCGACAAATACTCTCATACTGTTAAAAATAAAAACAGAACGGCTTTTTCTTTTAATAATTTTCAGGAAGGATTTTTATGATAAAAAATATTACAAAGGCCGCAGTAATCGGCAGCGGTATCATGGGAAGCGGTATTGCGGCTCTCCTTGCTTCTGCAGGAATAAACACCTATCTGCTGAGAGCCCACAGGACTGATTCACCTGACACAGCGGCAGATGATCCGAAACTTTTTTTTGCAAAAAAGAAAAATCTCTTCTTTCATATGAAAAAGGACCTGAGCCGTATATGCATGGGGTATCTGGACGACTACAGGGGCAGGCTCAAGGACTGTGATCTTATTATTGAAGCTGTTACAGAAGATGCAGATATAAAGAAGCATCTTTTTACTGCACTTGATTCCCTCAGAGGTACAGAAACTGTTGTTGCTTCCAATACCTCCGGCATTCCATTAAGGGTACTCACTGAAGACCGCAGTCAGGGATTTAAAGAACACTTCCTTATTATGCATTTCTTTAATCCTGTTAAGATCATGAAGCTTCTTGAGATCGTTTCAGGGCCGGACACAAAGCCGGAAATTACTGATTTTATTGTTAAGTGGAGCAGGACTGCTCTTGGCAAGGGAGTTGTGAAATGCAAGGATACTCCGGGATTTGCAGCCAACAGAATCGGGACTTTCCTTATAGCCACAGCTGTTCATGCTCTGGAAGAAGGAGCATTATCTGTTCAGGATATAGATTTTATTTTCGGTAAAACTGCAGGCTTCCCTGCTACCGGTCTTTTTATGCTGGCTGATATGCTTGGTCTGGATACTTTTGCCAGACTCTGTGAAAACAGTCTTCCGGCTCTTAAGAATGATGAAAGAAAAGATGTTTATAAACTGCCTGAATTTTTTCTGAAAATGATTTCAGCTGGAAAGTTTGGAGACAAGACTCCTGCTGAAGGCGGTTTCTATAAAAAGCTCAAATCTCCTGACGGAAAAAAATCAAGACTTGTCATGGATATTAAAACACAAACTTATTCCGAAGCAGACAGTAACTATGTTCCGGATGAGTTTGACTCCGCTGTAAAGCGTCCCTCGCCTGCAGGCAGACAGCAGTCTGTTTTTCTTGGAGATGGTCCTCTTTCCCGTGCTGCCTGGAAGATGTTTTCTGAATGTGCATGCTATGCCCTGAACCGTATTCCGGAAGCAGCTGATTCTGTCTTTGAACTGGACAATGCCATGAAATGGGGATACGGATGGTCTTTTGGTCCTTTTGAAATTATAGATAATCTTGGACTTTACAGTTTCATAGACAGGCTTAAGGACGAAGGCCGTGAAATACCGGCAAATCTTAAAGCCATGATGATCTGCGGAGCCGAAAGCTTTTACAGAACCTGCAATGGTAAAAAACAGTATTTTGATGTAATAACTAAAAAATATGCAGATGTGCCCCTGCCTGCAGGAACCGTTCTCCTTTCATCAGTCAGATCCTCCGGCGGTGTTGTCAGGGAAACTCCTTCTGCATCCATACTTGATCTGGGCGACGGAATCTTCTGCCTTGAGTTCCATTCCAAAATGAATGCACTTAACCGGGAGATGGTGGATCTTATTTTAGAAACAGCTGAAACTGTGCGTGCTCAGGCCGACGGTCTTGTTATAGGCAATCAGGGTGCTGCTTTTTCTGCCGGCGGAGACCTGGCCTATATGGGGTCCCTTGCTGCAGACAAACGATGGAATGAAATGGATAATCTGATCCGTCATGTTCACAGCGCATTTTTTGGCCTTAAATATGCTCCGTTTCCTGTTGTGGCAGCGCCTTTCGGCAAAACACTTGGTGGCGGTGCAGAAATCTGTCTGGCTGCAGACCGTATTGTATCTTCCGCAGACCTGAATATCGGTCTGGTTGAAATTGGCTCCGGTCTGATTCCTTCTGGCGGAGGAATAGTCAATATGTGGCGGAGATATGTGGAAGTTGTTCCGGATACATTTGCCATGGCAGATATGATAAAACTCTTTTCAGCATGTCATTCCCTTATTGGCAGCGGTCAGGTTTCGGCTTCTGCTGGCGAGGCAGAAGCGAATCTGATTCTCCGGGCAGGTGACAGATATGTTATGAACAGGGATCTTTTAATCGGTGAAGCAAAGAAGGAGGTCCTCCATATGATCAGCTGCGGATATACTCCGCCGGCAAAGACAATGATTCCTGTAACAGGAGAAGACGGCATGGCTGCAGTTCTTGTCAGCACATTCAATATGAATCAGAGCGGATATCTGACACCACATATGGAATATGTGGCCAGAAAATCGGCCTGGGTAATGTCCGGCGGAGATGCCAGACCTGGATCTCTTGTTTCAGAGGAGTATCTCCTTACTCTTGAACGTGAAACCTTTGTTGAACTGTGGCAGACAGAAGAGACCTGCAGAATGGCAGATAATATGCTGAAAACAGGAAAGGTCCTTGCTCTTTAGGATCCGGGAGGAATATAATGAATGATGTATATATAGTAAATCCCGTCAGAACTCCGGGATGCAGAAAAGGAAAAGGTGCTTTTGCAGATACAAGACCTGAAAACCTTATGGCAATCACACTTAGACGGCTTATGGAAATGAGCGGAGTGGACAAAGGTGCAGTTGATGATGTAATGATAGGCTGTGCTTTCCCAGAGGCAGAACAGGGACTTAATATAGGACGTATTTCCGCTCTTATGGCAGGTTTTCCTCTTGAAGTCAGCGGTGCAACCATAAACAGGTTCTGTTCATCAGGTCTGGAGGCTGTGGCACTTTCTGCCATGCGTGTTATGACAGGAATGGCTGATATCACTGTTGCCGGCGGAGTGGAATCCATGACATATGTTCCAATGGTGGGAAATCTTGTCAGGCCAAATCCATACTGGGCAGCAGATAATCCAAATGTGTATATAAGCATGGGTGTAAGCGCAGAAAATGTTGCATCCCGTTACGGCATTACCCGTCAGCTGCAGGATGAATTTGCTGTACAGTCACATTTAAAGGCCGCATCAGCCCGGGAAAAAGGATATTTTACAGAAATTATTCCAACGCCTGCCATCAGGTACGGGACTGATGACAGAGGATTCCCGAAAAAAGAAATATTTATTCAGGATTTTGATGACGGAATCCGTCCGGAGACAACACTGGAGACTCTTGCAAAACTTAAACCTGTCTTTGTAAAGCCTGATCCCTCTGTTCCAAACAGCGGTTCTGTTACAGCTGGCAATTCATCTCAGACAACAGACGGAGCTGCGGCCATGCTTCTTATGAACGAAAGGGCTGTCCGGGAATTCGGAGTAAAACCTGCAGCGAAATTCAGATTTTATACTACTGTCGGATGCGATCCTTCTGAAATGGGAATCGGTCCCAGTCTTGCTGTTCCAAAACTTTTAAAAAAAGCAAAAATGGACATCAGGGACATAATAAAGGACGGTCTTTTTGAAATCAATGAAGCCTTTGCTTCCCAGACATGCTACTGTGCCAGAGAACTTGGCATAGGTGATCATAAATACTGGGAATTAAACAGTCCGGATCTCTGTCTGAATATTTCAGGAGGAGCCATATCCCTGGGGCATCCACTCGGGTGTACAGGGGCGAAGCTTGCAGCCACACTGATTGCCAATATGCACCGGCTTAACAAACGATGGGGACTTGAGTCCATGTGCATAGGCGGAGGAATGGGAGCAGCCGCACTTTTTGAACTTGTAGACTGAAAACTATGGAAGAAGAAAAAAGTTTTAAGGAAAGGGCCATGGATATTGTCCGTTCCGGTCCCTCACCGGAAAGGAAAAGAAAACGTCGTATTTCCAGGGGAATAATGATCGCTGATGCTGTTATAATTCTTCTTGTCTGTGTTTTCATGGTTTCAAGACAGCAGAATGAATCTGTATACCGCAGTGCATCTGCTTCTGTCAGTGGACTTCATGCTGTCCTTTCTGAGGAGCTGAAAAACGGATCCTATGTTTTTTCACTGACTTTTTCCTCCGGGGGAAAAGCCGCCGGGTCCTGGCAGCTGACTGGTTCTGCTGCAGTCCTTAATCTCAGACATAAGGGGAATATTTTTTATACTGATGTTATTTCACCTGGACTTAATTCGATTGATCTGCTTCCAGGAGAGGCAAAGACTTTTCCTGTAGAAGTGGATTCAGTTCTGATTGATTCATGGTTTTCCGGACTGAAAATAAAAAATGTAAAAAAATCACTTTTCGATTTCACGGAGAAAGGAGAACCTGTTACTGCAGAGGCGGTTCTTTCCTTGAAAGAACCGGTTTCTTTTTCTCTGGAATTCCGTCATGAGGTTAAAGAATGAACAGACCTTCCTGGGACGATTATTTTATGAAAATTGCTGAAGATGTGGCAACCCGTTCAACCTGTATAAGGAGAAATGTAGGGGCTGTCATTGTTAAAGACAAGAGGATTCTTGCCACAGGATATAACGGTCCTCCTTCCGGTATTTCACACTGTACTCCGGAGATCTGCATCAGGACAAAACTGAATGTTCCTTCCGGGGAAAGACATGAACTCTGCCGTGGCCTTCATGCAGAGCAGAATGCCATTATTCAGGCTGCCAGCCACGGAGTTCAGATTTCCGGAGCATCAATCTATATAACTCACAGTCCATGTTCCATTTGTACCAAGATGCTTATCAACAGCGGAATAAAAACTTTTATTGCCAGTTCAGTGTATTCTGATCCGCTGGCAGAGGAAATGATTCGGGAGGCAGGAATTGAGCTTATTCTTCTTCCGGGAAAATA
>JAZRYV010000245.1:0-8089 GCA_045600925.1 Spirochaetota bacterium | reverse complement strand
AGCAAAACAAAGCCAATGAAGGTGGAGCATTTCGCCCCCGTTGTGGAATGGTGGAACGACCGCAAAGAGATCACCGTTGACGGCTTTGACAAGGCGAAAAAATTCACTTACAGGCAGCTGACGGATGAACTGGGATACAACCTTGACCAGTGCGGCTATCCACACGAGGAAGAAGAAATCCCTGATCCCCTTGATCTTATTCAGCGCTATGAAGAAGAACGTGCTTCTCTGAATGCAGAGATCGACCGTGTGCTGGCGGAAATCACCGCAAAGCTGGGAGGTAAAAAGCTGTGAGCGATTTGATTTCCGAAAAATTTTATCAGGATGCGGAGGCCATTGTTGCCGCCGGACGGTATGAAGCATACCGGTCTGTCAGCGCCGCAATGGTCGAAACCTACTGGATGTTAGGCCGCCGTATTGTGGAAGAAGAGCAGAACGGACAGGCACGGGCGGATTACGGAACCTATCTGATCGCACAGCTTTCAAAGCGCCTTACACAGACCTGCGGAAAAGGCTTTTCCAGACGGCAGCTGTTTGATTATAAAAAATTCTACCTTACTTTCCCGGATCTGCCAAAAGTGCAGACGCGTCTGCACTTTTTAACATGGTCGCACTATCGCTGCCTCATGAGGGTCCCCGACGAAAAAGCACGCCAATGGTATATGAACGAAACTGTCAGCGAAACATGGAGCGTGCGTACGCTTGACCGCAATATCAGCACGCTTTATTATGAACGTCTGCTGATGTCGCAGAATCAGGAACCCGTGCGGGAAGAAATGCAGGAGAAAACCAAGGAATATCAGGCAGACCGGCTGGAATTCATCAAGAATCCCGTGGTAGCGGAATTTCTCGGCCTGTCTTCCAACGCGGATTTCACGGAAACAGAGCTGGAGCAGCGGATCATTACCCAAATTCAGAAGTTTCTGATGGAAATGGGAAAGGGGTACGCCTTTGTAGCCCGGCAGCAGCATATCCGCACAGATATTGAGGATTATTTTATCGATCTTGTTTTCTATAACTATATCCTGAAATGCTTCGTTCTGATCGACCTGAAATGCGGCGAGATCACCCATCAGGATGTGGGACAGATGGATATGTATCTCCGTATGTATGATGAACTGAAACGCGGCGATGGCGACAGCCCTACTCTCGGCATTATATTATGTTCTGAAACTAATCGGGATATAGCCCGCTATTCTATACTGCATGACAATGACCATCTTTTTGCCGCAAAATACAGGCTTTATCTTCCTGATGAGCAGGAACTGCGCAGCGAGATCGAGCGGCAGAAGGAGATATACCGTCTGCAGCAGGCCGGATTGGAGGAAGACTAACCATGACTCCGCAGGAACTGAAAAACAGCATACTTCAGCTTGCCATACAGGGCAGACTGGTTGAACAGCGGCCGGAGGAAGGCACGGCGGAAGGACTGCTCAAGCAGATACAGGCTGAAAAGCAGGTGCTTATCAAAGCCGGCAAAATCAAAAAAGAAAAACCTCTGCCCGAAATCACAGAGGATGAAAAGCCGTTTGATATTCCGGAGAGTTGGAAGTGGGTGCAGGTCGGTAGTGTTGCTATATTGAATCCGAAGAATGATATTGATGATTCAGATGATGCAGGTTTTATCCCGATGTCTTGTGTCGCAGATGGATATAGGAATCAGCATACTTTTGAAGTGAAAAAGTGGGGAGAGATAAAGAAAGGCTTTACTCACTTTGCAGACTATGATATTGGCATTGCAAAAATCACTCCCTGTTTTCAAAACCGCAAATCCGTTATTTTTCATAATCTTCCAAATGGATATGGCGCAGGCACAACCGAGCTTTCTATTGTACGACTGTTAGGCGATACCATGTGCCGTGAGTATTTACTTTGGTTTTTTAAGACGGATTACTTCATTTCAAACGGAGTCAAATCCTTTACTGGTACAGCTGGGCAACAGAGAATACATAAAGACTACCTTGCAAACTGTGTGTTTCCTCTTCCTCCCCTTGCTGAGCAGAAACGCATTGTGGCAAAAATAGAGGAACTCCTTCCACTGATCGACCGCTACGGGCAGGCATGGAGCAAACTGGAAGCCTTCAACAAACGCTTTCCGGGGGATATGCAGAAATCCCTCCTTCAGATGGCCATTAAGGGCAGACTGGTGGAACAGCGGCCGGAGGAAGGCACGGCGGAAGAACTGTATCAGCAGATACAAGCCGAGAAACAGGCACTCGTCAAAGCGGGAAAAATCAAAAAAGAAAAGCCTCTGCCGGAAATAAAGGAAGAGGAGATTCCCTTTGATATACCGGAGGGATGGAAATGGGTACGCTTGGGCGAAATTGTGTCTGTTTATGGTGGAAAAAGGATTCCAGCAGGGAGAAAACTATCATTAGAAGATACGGGATATGTTTATATTCGTGTATCAGATATGAAGGATGGCTATGTATCAACCGAAAACTTGCAATATGTACCTAAAGACATCTATCCTTCCATTTCAAGATACATAATAAACAAAGAAGACGTGTTTATTACTGTTGCGGGTACAATAGGAAGAGTTGGCAAAATTCCGCACGAACTTGATGGGTCAAACTTAACAGAAAATGCTGATAGATTAGTTTTTTTTAATTTGGATCAAGATTGGTTAATTAAATGTTTGCAATCATCAGTGGTTCAAAATCAAATTGCTGATGCAACCACTAAAGTTGGTCAGCCAAAATTGGCAATAATCAGAATTCAAAATATGCTCATTCCACTCCCTCCCCTTGCTGAGCAGAAACGCATTGTGGCAAAGCTTGAGAAACTGCTGCCATTGTGCGAAAGACTGAAATGATAAACAAAGGAAGAAAAGAGTTTTCTGATTACGTATACAGAAACATCAGTACAAAATAAACTGGAGGTTCAAATATGACCGAAACTGAAATACTTCAGCATGCAAAATCATACATAGACAAACTTGCCAACGGAATCAATCCCCTGACCGGTGAAAAGGCTTCCGAAAGTGATATTATCAACAACGTCAGAATATCCAGATGTCTGTTTTATGTTTCTGATGTTCTGAGGCAGGTTATTGAAGAAAAAACGTATCTGCCGGCAAAGAAAACAAAAAAGATACCTTTTTCCATTTCTGCCTCCAAGAAAAATGAATATGTGTATTCAGATACTCCTGTGACTTTGTCGGGAATAACCTATCAGCTGAACAGACTGGCTGATTCTGAAGAGTGCAGAAAAATATCACGCAGAAATATTTCCGACTGGCTGGTTGAAAAAGGTGATCTTAAAATAAAAGAATATAACGGAAAAACACGTAAGTATCCCACCGCAGCAGGCTATGAAAGAGGAATCAGCACTAAGAGAGTAGAGAGAAGCAGCGGAGAATATACAGCTGTAATATATAATACCGATGCTCAGCATTATATTATTGATAATCTCGATGCAATTTCAGCCTTTGCAAAAAGAGAGCGCAGGCCGGAAAAAGACGGTCAGTCCTTGTTAAAACAGAATGAATAAACTACAGAGCATAAAAAAAGACCGCAGAAGCGGTCATTTTTTATTCATTTTAAAGAGGTATTTTACAATGCCCGGAGCGGGACTTGAACCCGCACGAGCCGGAGCTCAAGGGATTTTAAGTCCCTTGTGTCTACCTGTTCCACCACCCGGGCCTGCAGATGAAAAATGCCGGTAAACCGGCATTTTTATGAGGCGTCGAGCGGATTCGAACCGCTGAATGAAGGTTTTGCAGACCTGTCCCTTACCACTTGGGTACGACGCCATATGATATATACCATATAAAAAAAAATAAATTCATTGTCAACCTTTTCTCTTTCCATGAGAGAACTTTTTATGCCTTTTTACAGGTAAAATATGATTGCCAAAATCAGTGCAGTCAAATCAGCCTTATAAAACAAGAACATAAAAACGGAAAGGACAATGAACAACAAGGAACGATACAGAGAAGATCTGGAATTTACATACGGCCCGGCCTTCAACAGCATAAAATGGATGGGGCCCCAGGAAGCATACATAGCCGATATGATGAGAAAGGATCTGCTCAGAGCCATAGGTGACAGGGCTGATTTTCACTACAAGGGAAACAAACTTATATACAGAGGACTTTCAGAAGGATGCAGGCACTGTGCTGCCGGAACATGGTCCTGCCTGTTTATAAACAACAGATGCAATGCACACTGTTTCTTCTGCCCTTCCCAGCAGGATGTAAATGAAATACCATCAACAGTAATGCTGTACTTCAACAGACCGGAACCATATGCAGACTACTGCAGAAAAATCGGAATTAAGGGAGCCAGCATAAGCGGAGGAGAACCTTTTCTGACGCCGAAACGTTCTCTGGCTTTTCTCAGGACATGCAAAAAAACTCTCGGCGATGATTTTTACTTCTGGCTTTATACAAACGGTTCACTGGCTAAGCCTGAACTCATGAAACAGATGGCAGATGCAGGCCTGAACGAAATCCGCTTTGACCTTGCCGCCTGGAGATATAATCTCAAGATGATCGAAAAAGCCATAGGCATTGTGCCTGTGGTGACTGTGGAAACACCTGCCATTCCGGAAGACCTTCCGCTCATGAAAGAGGCACTGGTTCATCTGGCAGAAATGGGAGTAAACTTCGTCAATCTTCACCAGATGCGAATGACAACCTACAACTGCCCTAAACTTATGGAGCGTAATTACAGCATGGTGGAAGGTCCTCATCCTGCAGTTGTGGAATCGGAGCTGGCTGCTCTGGAGCTTATGCTTTTTGCAGCGGAGAACGAGCTGCCAATTGGCATAAACTACTGTTCCTTTATTTACAGAAACAGATTCCAGACAGCAGCGGTTCAGACTCAGGCAGGAAGATTTGTCATTAAGCCCTGGGAAGATATGACTGAAACAGGTCTCATCCGCACCATTTCCATTGAAGGAGACGGAGACTGCAGGGAAAGAATTGTTCGAAAACTGAAGGATTCAGGGCAGGAAGGATGGCATGCTGATGATTCCGGTCAGATTATGATGAAACTGGATCTGTTCAGATCACTGAACGAAACCGTCCCTCTGAAGATAACCTACTCTCAGGGAAGACTTGCAGACATAGGCGGACCAGGATCTGAAACGGAAGGGGCTGTAATGATTGAACTGGACAGATTCAAAACCATAGAAGCAGTCCGGAAGGAAACTCTTTCGGTTTCTCTTAAGGCAGATGAGATCAGCCGTTTTCTTGAAATAATCGATTCAAAAGGCACAGAAAGCACTTCCGCCTCTCAGCAGAAGAAAGTTAAAGTAATAAAACAGATCAATCCTCTGAATCCTGTGGAAACACCTGCTGCAAAGGAAGAAGTTCCCTGGGATAAAATAAGATGGAACGAATTCATTGAAAGCGGAATGCAGCCCTACTGACAGGGACAGACAGCTGATGCAGATCTCTGCTGATCATAAAAAAAGTGCTTTTTTAAAGCACTTTTTTTATCTCTATTTCCATGCCCTCACCGGCAATATCAATCTGAATCTGCCCTGCTGCCGGCCCCTGCATTGCCTGATAACTGAGGGTTTCTGCAGCAAGATCATCCATCCGCTCGTCATCATTGCCAGGATCATGATGAAAAAGAACAAGACGTTTTACATTGAATTTTGAAAGCACATCAACAGCCAGACGGCCTGCGGAATGCCCCCAGTTGGTTTTATAGATTAAAGCATCATCAAGAGAGTACTGGGCATCAAAAAAAACGATATCTGCATCAGCAAAAAGTTCTCTGTAGGATTCTGCTTTTTTCATCTCTTCCCTGCCGAACTCACAGTCCCCGGTATAAACCACCACATGACCGTCTATTTCAAATCTGAAGGCATAGGAAGATCCTGGATGAAACATCTTCTTAACATAAACACGAACGCTGTCCATGAAGAATTCACCTTCCTCAGGAAGACGGATAAAATCCTTTGATGCCGTCATGGAATCCAGCCCCACAGGGAAGAAAGGAAAAGACTGCTGTACATTCAGCCTGTCCTTCAGATCAGGAACAGGTGAATAAAAATTCAGGACATTCCCTTTTACAAATGCAGGAGAGAAAAAAGGAATTCCCTGAATGTGATCCCAGTGTGTATGAGAGAGGAAAATGCTGGCAGTTCCCTTTCCCTCTCCGAAACTTCCTTTCATCAGCTCCCGTCCGAGAGGAACAATTCCGGTTCCGCAGTCCAGAATGAAAATATCTCCATTATCAGCTGTAAGCTGAATGCAGGCCGTATTTCCTCCGTAGGTTGTTTTAAGGGAAAAAGGAAGTCTTTCCATAAAGGCATTTACAGCTTCCGGTGAAGTGACATCACCGGGCCTGGCAAGCATGAGTACACGTTTTATTTTCTGATAAATATCATCCCCTGTAAGCGGAGAAGGAAGAGATCCACGGACACCCCATAACTTTATTTTCATCAGAGTGCCTGCATAAAACCGCTGATAATTCCTGTCAGGAAAATGACAGAGGAGAAGAACAGGAATACACAGTACAGAATAACAGGGAAAATGCAGATGAGGAAAGCCCTGCCCGGACCGATTCCGTACAGACCTGATACATTTACAACAAGGATAACAGATGACCAGATGAACAGAAGCAGATGAAAAAATCCAAAAAAGAAAACAGGTGCAAAATCAAGAACAGAGAAAATAAAGACTCCTGGAAGAAGGAAAATTTCCGGAAAAAGGGACAGATTAAGAACAGTCAGCAGACTGCGTACTGAGCCGCGGCATCCATAAAACTGGGCAGCCATATCCATAAGTGCAGAAGCTCCTATGCAGTAAACTGCCAGAATAATAAACTGAAAAATCCATCCGTAGGAAATACCAGGGAAACCTGCAGTTCCTGAAGTCAGGGTGGCTGACAGTACACCTGAAAGAGCGGCAGCAGCAGGAACGGCAAAGGATGCTTTAAGAGGAAAGTTTTCCCGCTCCGTCACATATCTGAAAACAGATGAGGGCTCTGTCAGCACAAAAATAAGAACATCTGTCCAGGCAAGAGATCTGACCGCAGCAGAAAAATCTCCCTTCATTGTGCATACCTGTATTCTATCCGGTAATAACCTGATTTTTCGTTTTCAAGAAGTCCCGGACCGGAAATTCTGTTCGTAATGGAAAGAATCAGCTGATTCATTAGATTTCCGGAACCGTCATAAACAGGAAAATTCTCCGGAAGTCCGGCCAGTTCGCCGGCCTTTGCCACAGCATCCCTGAAACTGCCGGTCTCATCAGCCAGCCCTGCCTTTACTGCGTCAGTACCGTCCATAATGCGGCCGTCTGCAACATCAAGAATTTCCTTTTCAGTTTTTCCTCTGCCTGCTGCCACATCTGCCACAAACTGTCTGTATCCTGAATCAATCATCTTCTGAATGATCTGCTGTTCTTCTGCAGTCATGTTTCTGGATGAAGACATTATATCCTTGTACTTCCCGCTCTTGATTACATTCATTTCAATGCCCAGCTTTTCAAAAAGCTTTTTCAGATTCGGAGATGTGGCAATAACGCCAATTGATCCTGTCATCGTTCCGGGATTGACAAAAATATGACTGCAGGCAGAAGCCGCATAATATCCTCCTGATGCAGCAATATCCCCAAGAGAGGCCACAACAGGTTTTGTCTTCCTGAGCTCCGTAAGGCTTCTGTATATTTCCTGAGTTGCTGCAACAGTTCCGCCCGGTGAATTTATTCTGACAACCACAGCCTTTATGCTGCTGTCAGATGCGTATGAATCAATCAGTTCAACAGCAGCATCTGAACCGGTCTTTATTCCGAAACCTGAGGAATCAGACATTTCTATTATGCCTTCGATTCTGACAACACCGACACCAGGTCCTGTTTTCTGCATAAATGCTGCCGGAAGAATTTCCCCGGAGCCCATCTCTTCCTGTTTCTGAAGTTTAAGGCCTGTATTTACAACAGCCAGCACTGCACAGAGAACAAACAGTGCAAGCAGAGAAACAAGAATCTTTCTGTTTTTATCCATTTAAATGACCGTTATTCTATAGTTCTGCCTACACAGGAACAGCGGAAAACCTTGTTTTTAGGAGCAGTACAGGAACCGTACTCGAATTCATAGCCTTCCCTGACCCATTTCCCTTTTTTAACCTG
>JAZRYV010000244.1:0-1631 GCA_045600925.1 Spirochaetota bacterium | reverse complement strand
ATGGTCATCTGCTGATAACGGACTTTGTCCTTGCAGCCTTCCAGAAGTGAATTGCATTCCTCCAGCTGCATGGAAAGATCCTCTACAGCTGCTTCCAGAGAAGCTATTTTTTCCTTTACCTTGTCCGGAGCAGGTGCAGCTTCTTCTCCGGCAGAAGCCTTTGTCTGAATGCCTTCGCCTTCATCTGCCTTGTCTCCTGCCTCTGCAGACAGTTTCTTTTCTTCGGCATTACGTGCTTCAGCAGCCTTTGCAAGCTCACTGTTCCGTTTCTGAAGATCACTTATCTGTTTCTGGAGATCACTGACAGTCTTCTGCAGTTCCTGAATTTTCTTTGCATCTGCCTGAGCCTTTGCAGCATTGTTTTTCTGTATCTGGACTACTTTGTCATCTGCAGCTTTTCTGACTGCGGCTTTCTCAGCTTCAGATTTTTCAACCTTTGCCCTGAGATCTGCCATTTCCTTCTCTTTTGCGGCAGCTGCTGCATCCAGTTCTGCATTCTTTTTCTGATACTCAGCTTCCAGTCTGACAAGAGCTTCTTTGTACTTTACTTCTTCTCCCTTGTATTTTTCCAGCTCGATCCTGAGAGCAGCGTTTTCATTTTCGCTTTTTTCAAGATCGGAAAGTGCAAAAACTGATACAGGAAAAACAAAGAGAACCGCTGCCAGAGCAGCTGAAATATAATTCCTTTTCATATTATGGCTCTCCCTTCCTATGATTTAATTGGCCTTTACAGAACCGCCGCAGACATCAGCTTCCTTTACATCTGCGCTGCTTTTATCCCATGCACTCTGAGCATCTTTTTCTTTTTCCAGTTTTTCCTTCCATGCTTCTTCATATTCAGAGACATTGATTCTGTCCAGATCCTCTTCAGAACACTTGTCAGGAATTCCAAGCTCTTTGTCCTGATTTACTCTGGCAACCTTTGCTCTGAGATAATCTCTTTCGGCGAGTCTGGCATCCAGCTGAGTTTCCTTAAGTTCAATATCCTTTTCAGAAAGATTTTTCTTTGCCTTGAGAAGCTCCAGAATACATTCCTTTGTTTCAACATCGGTTTTATTTTTTTCAATGGCAGCTTTTGCCTGTGCAACTTCTGCAGGGGCATTCTTTGCAACAGCAAAGTCATAATTTGCATTCAGGAGATCCTTAAGATCCTTTTCGTGATCAAGATCTTCTTCTGCAACTTTGATTTCATAATCAAGAAGATCGCTTTCTTTTGCAGAAGCATCCTTTGCCTGACGGAGCTGGATGATTTCCTGCTCGACAGCATCAATTCTTGCTGCATCATCTCCGGATGCAGGTTTAAGATAATAATCCTCAACAGAACCAGTTGAAGCGCATCCTGCAAGAACAGCAGCTGCTGATATGAGCAGGGCAGTTAAAAAGTATTTGAGTGTCATATAATCCTCCAAAAAAAACATTAGAATAGTTTATACTCTGCCGGCAATAACAAAAGTCAAGAGTAAATATAAAATATTTAAAAAATAATCACATCTGACAGCCATTCCCCGGACGCAGAAAAGCTCTGCTCAGCCTGAGGGACAGGTTCCATAAACGAGAGGAGGGCGCGCACTGCACGGGCTCCTGTAAAATGGCGGAACTGATCTGCCGGAATGACCGGCAAAATCAGGATC
>JAZRYV010000243.1:0-1263 GCA_045600925.1 Spirochaetota bacterium | reverse complement strand
ATCAAGGAACTGAGCGTATTTTTTCAGAAAATCATCTGTCATTTTCAGTCCTTCTTTTCAGCATTTTCCGGAGAAAGAGTTCCGGTAATAGTCTGAGGGCAGGTTACAAGGCCGTCAAAGAATTTGTAATAGCCTCTGTAGGAACCGTCCAGGCTTCCCTTTCCGTATCCGCAGATGACAAAATCCATGCCGCAGACGGACTGAAAGGAAAGTTTATATTTACATGCCTCACATTCCTGTTTTGTACGTTTAATCATTTTAAACTCCTGATTTTTTTTCTTAAACTCATAAAACATATTAAAGATTGCAAGATTTTTTTTAAGATTCTTGACTTTTTAACTGTATTTAAGTTTCTGTAAAGCATCTGAAATAAGCTCTCCTAGCTCAGTGGATAGAGCACTGGCCTCCGGAGCCAGGTGCCTGGGTTCGATTCCCAGGGAGAGCGAAAATTCCATGTTTAAGGATTTAAAAATGAAAAAATCCCTTGGAAGCATTCCTGCTGCATGGCCCACGCCTGTATGGTGCGTAGGCACCTTTGACAGCGACAGCAGACCAAATTTCATGACCGTTGCCTGGGGCGGCATCTGCAACTCCAAACCTGTCTGCCTTACAGTATCCATAAGAAAGGCTACTTATACATACAGCAGCATTCTTGAAAGAAAAGCTTTTACAGTAAGCATTCCTTCAACGGCATTTGTAAAGCCTGCCGATTATTTCGGAACAGTATCAGGACGGGATACGGACAAGGCTGCAGATGCAGGACTGACTTATGTTCGTTCAGATCTTGTTGATGCTCCTTATATTAAAGAATTTCCTGTGGTTATTGAATGCAGACTGCTTCATCATTATGACATAGGACTTCATACCCTTTTTATCGGAGAAGTGGCAGATGTTAAGGCTGATGAGACCTGCTTTACTGACGGAAAGCCGGATATGAAAAAAATTGATCCGCTTATCTTCTCCCCGGAGGAAAGGAACTACTACGGAACAGGAGATTATGCAGGTCAGGCCTTTTCCATCGGAAAAGACCTCAAAGGCGGAGGCTGAGGAATCTGATATCCGGCAGGCTGCCGGAACTCATAACAGTAAAAAGCCTGCGGATGCAGGCTTTTGTAGCTAATTTTCTATGAGATAAAAATCTACTTTAAGATCAGGGTTATCCTTATATCCTAATGGATCTTCACTCTCCCAGAATTCATTTGCATCTGTTATACAGCTGTAAAATATTTCTTTCTCTGAATTATTTTCATTTTTCAAAATCAT
>JAZRYV010000242.1:0-2936 GCA_045600925.1 Spirochaetota bacterium | reverse complement strand
TGGGGGCATGAATATATGACATTTCAGGTAAAAATGAATGAGGCCATTGCAGAAGCAGTAGCAGAAGCGAGGGCAGAAGCCAGAGAAGAAGGTGAAGCAAAGGCAAGAACTGAAACTGCAAGAAATCTGCTTAAAATGAATCTTTCTGACAGTCAGATTGCACAGGCGACAGGGCTGTCCCGTTCAGAAGTGGAAGCCCTTAAATAAAGATGTTATACAGCGGTTACAGGCCTGAGACCGTAACCGGTACAGCATGAGCCGGCTCAGAACCGCACAGCACCATGTTTTGCCTGTCCTGATGATACAGGGCCGTTCAGACAAAACCGAGCTGCTAAACTGTTGTTTTACCTGTAAAACCATCATAAATTATATTTTTTTGCAAAAAACCAAAAACTTCCGCACATTTTTAATTTTAAGCTGCCAGTAACATATTTCTATCAGAGACTTTCGCTGAAAGAGACAGAAGCACTGTACATTACAGGCCCGGACTGCTGTCCGGGCTTTTTGTTTCTGCAGTCAGGACCAGCTTATGGCCGGCAGAATCTTCCGGCTTTGCAGATCTGCAGATTTTATCCTCATCTGATAACAGCTTTCAGCAGGCTGTGCAGACAGCCACTCATTGAAAAGTGATGTTTTTATGGAAAAAAGTTTTCATTTCAAAGTTTACTTATGCTGTAAATACAGCATATTATAACAGGGAGAAAGAAACAGGCTTGACGGGGATTCCCTGACAGGATATCGCTGTGAAAGCTGTTTAAAACAAATGCCTTTGCCTGTCATCGGGGGATGAAGAACAGCAGGCTTTCGGCATTCTGATTAAAGGAA
This sequence comes from Spirochaetota bacterium, assembly GCA_045600925.1. Lineage (GTDB taxonomy): Bacteria > Spirochaetota > UBA4802 > UBA4802 > UBA5550 > JAZRYV01. The sequence continues at coordinate 2,111 of JAZRYV010000242.1, read as the reverse complement.
TCATAAAATATGGCAGACACTGTTTCTCCGGAACAGCGCAGAATAAATATGCAGCACATAAGAAGCTGCAATACAGAACCTGAGGTATATCTCAGAAAACTGCTGTTTCATAACGGATTCAGATACAGTCTTTATTCAAAGAAAATTCCGGGGCATCCGGACCTGTGGATGCCAAAATACAACACTGCTGTATATGTGAACGGGTGTTTCTGGCACAGACATTTCGGATGCAGGTTTTCATATATGCCTAAATCCAGAGTTGAATACTGGTCGGAAAAGTTTAACCGGAATGTCGAACGTGACAGAAGAGTGAAAGAAGAGCTTCAGGATAAGTCAATAAAAAGGCTGACTGTATGGGAATGTACAATTAAAGAAATGCGAAAAAACACAGCAAAAGAAAAAGAAGTAACAGCTGAAATTAAACGTTTTTTATTATCAGATGAAGATGATATGGAATTATAAAAATAAACGATATTTTATAATTAATATTTAATATTTTGATTTAACCATTCGGTATTAATAACTGGAGGAGCACGTGTCACGTAAAACGGTTTTCAGACTTGGAGAATTATACTCAGGGCCTGGTGGAATAGCATGTGGAGCCAGTATGGCGGGAAGTCAGGATGGCAGATTTTCGATATCCCATGCGTGGGCCAATGACTTTGATGCTGACAGCTGTAAAACATATGCAAAAAATATATTTAATGGAGATGAATCGCATGTTTTCTGCAGTGATGTAAGAGAGCTTGATATATCCAGGCTAGGAGAAATAGACGCCTTCGCATATGGTTTTCCGTGCAACAGTTTTTCCAATGTTGGAGAACATCAGGGCCTGGATAATGAAAAGTTCGGGATGCTGTACTGGTATGGCATTGAGGTGCTTAAGACATATCAGCCAAAATGGTTCTTTGCAGAAAATGTTTCAGGCATGAAATCTGCCGGAGCTGGTAAACATTTTAAACAGATTCTTAAAGACATGGAAGATGCCGGATATGTCCTTGTCCCAAATCTTTATAAATTTGAGCAGTATGGGATCCCACAGACTCGTCATAGAATTATAATTGTAGGAATAAGAAAGGACCTTGATGCAAATGGTATTAAATTTCGTGTTCCGTCACCTGAACCTTATAAAAAAATTGATATTACAGCAGGTACAGCTCTCTCAAATATTCCTGTAAATGCTGCTAATAACGAAATCCGTAAACTTAACGCAAGAGTGAGAGAACGTCTTTCTTATATTAAGCCAGGGCAAAATGCATGGAATGCAGAAATGCCTGATGAACTGAGAATCAGGACTAAAACAAAAATCAGTCAGATTTACAGAAAACTTGATCCTGAAAAACCAAGCTATACAGTAACCGCAGCTGGTGGAGGTGGAACTTTTATGTACCACTGGTCTAAAGAACAGAGAGAGCTTACAAACAGAGAAAGGGCTCGTATTCAGACATTTCCAGACAGCTTTGAATTCGTTGGAGAGTATTCATCTGTCCGCAAACAGATAGGTATGGCTGTTCCTCCACAGGGGGCAAAAATAATTTTCAATGCGATACTGGATTCTTTTGCCGGAATTGATTATCCATGTGTTGAGGCTAATATTATGGATCAGGAGGATTTATAATGCCATATAAACACTGGTTCGTTTCAAGGCAGAAAAGACAGCTTACAACAATTCTTCCTGCACTTATTGCCTTCAGTGATGTCTGTGTTGGTGAAAGATGGGCCGGAAATACTGACCTGCAGCTTCTTTTTGAGGATGAACTTCAAAAGAGAGATATAACAGAACATGGTAATTTAAGGGCAAGAAGATCAGGAGCTGGTGGAGGCGGAACCAGAACTCTGTTTAAACAGATGAAAGATCTTGGTCTTGTTTTTACAGAAGACATAAATGGTCTATGCAGACTTACATTAATTGCAGAATCGCTTATTAAAGGAGAAATTTCTTTTGTTGATGCAATGAAGATTCAGCTTCAGAAATATCAGTATCCATCAGCTGCCTGCTGGACTGGAACGGGTTCTGTTGATCATTCTTTCAGAGTTCACCCATTTCAGTTCCTTCTTCGACTTCTTCTTGACAGAAGGCTTGAAGGGAAACTGTCGGCTGATGAAATAGC
>JAZRYV010000241.1:0-1057 GCA_045600925.1 Spirochaetota bacterium | reverse complement strand
AAAGGAAGAACCAGCTGTTCAGAAGTCTTTTTTCCGGAATATTCGGAAAGAGAGGAAATGCTGATTCCCAGAAGCCGTACGCGCTTTGTCTCTGCACAGGTTCTGTCCAGCAGACAGGGAATGTATTCCATAATTTCCTCTGCAGAGGAAACAGGTTCTTCCAGAGAAAGACTCCTTGTCACACTTACGAAATCAGGATACTTTGCCTTTAAAGTAAGGGTCTTTCCCTCCAGCCTGTTTTTTTTCAGCATTGATGACACATCTTCTGCAAGTTTCAGAAGAACATTCAGCATGTCATGTCTCCAGTACAGGTCCTTAGGAAATGTTTCCTCCCTGCCTATTGACTGCCTTTCATGAAAAGGGACCACCGGTCTTTCGTCAACACCCCGTACAATATCATAGTAAAAATTTCCGGCTTTCCCGAAGCCCGAAATCAGCTCCTCCCTTGTGAATTTCTTAAGATCCTTTCCTGTATGAACCCCCATGGCCAGGAACTTCTTTTCTGTTGCCTTTCCTATACCGTGGAACCTTCCTATTGGAAGGCTTTCCAGAAAACCGGAACTCATGGCAGGAGTGATCACAGTAAGTCCGTCAGGTTTGTTAAAATCAGATGCAGTTTTTGCCAGAAACTTGTTGTATGATACACCAGCAGATGCCGTAAGGCCCGTCCTGTTCAGAATCTCCTTCCGGATCCGGCGGGCTGTTTCGGTGGCAGAAGGAAGGCCTTTTCTGTTGGAAGTAACATCTATGTATGCCTCATCAAGAGACATTGGTTCCACAAGATCGCTGTATTCACGGAAAATGTCCATGATTGCTGCAGAAACTTTTCTGTAGACTTCGTGTCTTGGCCGAATAAAAATGCCCTCCGGACACAGACGGTATGCCTTTGCCGAGGACATGGCAGAATGAACGCCAAAGGATCTTGCTTCGTATGAACAGGAGGCTACAACACTCCTGCTGTCCGGAGGGCCTGCAACAATTACAGGAAGGCCTTTCAGTGAAGGATTGTCCCTCTGTTCCACAGAAGGGTAAAATGCATCCATATCTATATGCAGGA
>JAZRYV010000240.1:0-2643 GCA_045600925.1 Spirochaetota bacterium | reverse complement strand
ATCTCCTTCATGTCCAGCATTTTCCTGAGACGTTCATTTTCCTGTTTTATTTCGGACAGTTCTTCTGAAACAGACTCGTATTTCTGAAGCTTTTCCCTGGTTTTTTCCAGTTCCTGTTTTACATCAGACAGCTCGGTAAAGCCTGCCCATAGTCTGCTTATGCCTCCCTGAATGCCGTCATAAGCCTTCTGGAAAGGGATAAACAGAACACTGCCTGTGGATTCCGCAGCAGAGGAGACAGCAGAACCTTTAATGGCAAGGAAAATAATGCATCCAAGGATCAGTACAACTAAGACAATAACTGCCCTGACTTTGTTTGAAAAATCCACTTTCTATTTCTGTTTGTCGCGATAGAGAGTTTTGACTTCAGTAAGAAATTTACCGGCTCCTTCTACGACGCAGGACAGAGGATGCTCTGCAAGGAATACAGGAACTCCGGTTTCCTTGCTTATGTACTTGTCAATGCCTTTAAGAAGAGCTCCGCCTCCTGTCATTACAATACCCCGGTCTACAATATCCGCAGCCAGTTCAGGAGGAGTCTTTGCAAGAACCTGTTTTACACCTTCAAGAATAGCCTCAACCGGTTCCTTGATTGCCTTTCTTATTTCCACGGAATCGATGGCCAGAGTTCTTGGAAGACCGGATATGGCATCACGGCCTCTCAGTTCCATGCTGTCTATTTTCTTTTCAGGGAAAGCATTTCCAAGTTTAAACTTGACCTCTTCGGACATGCGCTCACCGATGATGAGATTGTACTGAGTTTTCATGTACTTCATAATGGCCTCATCAAACTCATCCCCGGCCACTCTTATGGACTCGGCAATTACCATGCCTGACAGTGAAATAACAGCAATCTCAGTTGTACCGCCTCCTATATCCACTATCATATGTCCTGCAGCTTCGTTGATCGGAAGATTTGCTCCGATTGCAGCGGCAAGTCCCTCCTCTATGAGGTATATTTCTCTGGCTCCTGCCTGTTCTGCAGATTCACGCACTGCACGCTTTTCAACTTCTGTAATTCCGGAAGGAACACCTATAACGATCCTTGGTCTTACAAAGGTTTTTCTTTTATGAACCTTTGTAATAAAATGTCTGATCATCTTTTCAACGGTTTCAAAGTCTGCAATTACACCGTCCTTCATTGGACGGATTGCAGTAACATTGCCGGGAGTCCTTCCGAGCATGCGCTTGGCATCTGCTCCTACTGCAAGAACCTTGCCTGTTCCTGTCTGCACTGCAACAACAGACGGCTCATTAAGAACTATTCCCTGTCCCTTTACATAAACAAGAGTGTTTGCAGTACCAAGATCTATCCCCATATCATTGGAAAACATACCATAAAACGAATCAAACATTGTATTCTCCTGAAAAACCTAAATAACTGTCATTAACGAAATATAAAAACAAATTTACCCTTTCAAAATACAAAACGGACGCATTTTGTCAAGCCATTCAGCATGTATTTTCCTGTATGTTTTAAACTTTTTCAAAAAAATATCATTCTGCTGCATTCAGAGAGAATGCTCACCTTCAGTCTTCTGCCCCTGCCCTGCAGATGCTTTTACTGCTTCTTTCTTTTTACTGATAATACCTGTACGCACCTTATGTCCGGAAGCGGCATTGATTTCAGCTGTTCCCAGAAGGGCTTCTTCGCAGGAAGGATCCAGTTCAAGAACCGCTGCATATTCCTGGAGAGCTTCCGGGTAAAGTGACTGGACAGCAAAAATTTTCCCCAGACGGAGATGAATCAGTTTTTTAACAGAGACATCCTGTTCTTTTGACAGAAGGTCTCTGTAAACCATGACTGCATCCGTATACAGGCCTGCTGCAGAACGGATTCCGGCAAGAAAAAGCCTGCCCTCCGTTCCGGAGGTCACATCTCCGTACCGGTCAAGAAAGGCGAAACCTTCCCCTGCCCTGCCGGAAAGTATGCTGATAAAAGAGTAAAATCTGACAAAAGAAACATCCTGCCTGATATCCTCAGGATTCAGGCCGGCAAAGAGCTCATCAGCCTTTTCCTTTCCTGTAAAACCGCTGAAAAAACAGGACTCTGCCAGCATCATCTGCATTTCAGGTGAAATTTTTCCACCGGAAAGAGCCATGCCTTTTTTTATGTCCTTAACAGCAGAGATAAAACAGTCTCTTGAATCTGCATAAGCAGTCAAGGGCAGATTCTTTATTACCATTTCAGAAAAAGTTCCCGGCATTTTCTGCCAGGCTGCCTCCCTGTAAACCCTTCCTCTGAAAAACCAGGCTGCCGGATCCAGAGGATTTTCAGCGGTGTTGCCGGATGCTGATTTCAGAAGCTCCTCCAGCCCCAGTGTCCTGTCAGATGAAGTTTCACATGAGACTGCCTGCTGAAGCTCTGCCGAAAGCCTGTTTTCCGAATACTTCCAGAACATGAGATATTCCCTGTATCTGTAGCCACAAAAAACGGCCACACCCAAAACAAGCAGGACAGCAAGAATTTTAACCAGAGTTCTGTCCTTTTTTCTGGATTTATATCTGAAATACATTTACGCTGTTAATCCCTGTTTCTATAATAAATACACGTTTTTTCTTAAACAGCTCTTACAGGAACTCATCAAAAATCCGCAGACTGTTTTTATTCTTTATTCTTAAGGAATAAACTGTACTTCTCTT
>JAZRYV010000239.1:0-1707 GCA_045600925.1 Spirochaetota bacterium | reverse complement strand
TCCGAATTTTCTCCCTGATTCACCGTGCAGGTACTGTAAATCAAAATTCCTTCTGTTTTCACATAACTTTGTACTATGGTAAGGATGTTCTTCTGAAGCTGCTCCAGTTCTTTTAAATCTTTTTCTTTTACCCTCCATTTAATATCCGGCTTATTTCCGATGACACCAAGTCCGGAACATGGAAGGTCTGCAACAACCAGGTCAGCCTGTTCCACCAGGGTCTCATCCAGAGCTAGCGCATCCCATACCTGACATTCCAGATTATTCAGGCCTAAACGATTCTTGTTTTCTTCAATTAGTTTCGTTTTTTCTGCTGTTAAGTCTCTGGAGAGTACTCTTGCTTCCGGGTATTTTTCCGCAAGGTGTGTACTCTTTCCTCCCGGGGCTGCACAAACATCAATTATTAATTTCGGTTCTTTCCCGAGGAGAGCTTTTTCTGCTTCTATGGCAATATTCATGGAACTGGTGTCCTGAATAAAAATAAGACCTTTTTTATAGGCGTTCAGCTCCGATAATTTCTCGAAACCACTGATATATACAGCTTCCATAATTTCCGAATTTTCTTCTACTGTACAGCCATCTTCTTTCAGACTTTTTCGAATGTTCTCCTTCGATTCGTTTCTCAGATTCAATCGCACCGAAACGTTCTTTCCCGGTTCCAGACAAGCGTTAAAGAAAGCCTCTGCTGCTTCTTTTCCTTCCTGCTGAACCATTTTTTCATAGAACCATTTCGGCGTACAGCATCTTACATTCTCTGGAAGATTCTCCGGTATGCCGTTCCTTTGGATATTTCTTAACACTCCGTTTACAAAACCAGTCAGGCCCCCAAAGCCTTTTTTCTTTGCCAGCAGAACGGCTTCATTAATTGCCGCATGGTCTGGCACCGAATCCATGTAAAACAACTGATAAATGCTTAATCTCAGTATGTTTCTGATAACTGGTTTCATTTTCTGGGTGTTTGTTTTTGAATAAGCATTAATTACATAATCAATTAAAATCAAGCGTTCTAAAACTCCGGTGAAAAGACGAGTGATGAAGGCTCGTTCCTGTCCATTCAGGTCATTGGCAGAAAAGGTATCATTAACCACAATGTGGCTGAAGCCCCCTTTTTCCAGGGTTTCAACCAGCATCGTACATACAATATTCCTTAAGTTCTTCTCTGTGTCTTTTGCCAACGTTTTTTTACTCTCCAAAAACAGTTCCCGCTTCGATTTTCTTTCCTCTTAAGAAGTCCGCAATCATCATTCGTTTTTTGCCTTCCATCTGTACTTCCTTCAGCTGAAGGCAGCCTTCTCCACATTTAACAACTAAGAGATTCTTTCCAGAGAAAATAACGGTTCCTGGCTTTTCCTCTTTATGTAAGGACCCATCTTCTCCATGGCATTCTTTCACATGCGGGCAGGTTACACCTATATTTTCCTTTTTCTCTGCCTCAGCAATAACATCCACATCCCACAGTTTAAAGGTTTTTCCTTCCAAAGAGGTATAAGCCGTAGGCCATGGATTTAAAGCTCTGGTCATCCGTTCGATTTCTGCCGCAGACTTGGAAAAATCAATGCGTCCCGCTTCCTTGGAAATCTGCTTCATGTAGGTATGTTCCGCTTCATTCTGTGGCTGAGGAACGATGGTTCCGGCTTCCAGTCCAGCAATAACCTTCAAAAGCATTTCTGCTCCTTTTGCAGCAGCTAAGTCGGAGGCCAAGCGGTC
>JAZRYV010000238.1:0-1012 GCA_045600925.1 Spirochaetota bacterium | reverse complement strand
ACCTGCAGACGGTATTTCCTCGTTTTCAATGACTGCAGCTTTCTTTTCGGGATTTACAGGATTTTCTTTCTTCCTGTCATCAGTTTTTTCATAAACCTGTTCTTCTTTTTTTATATCTTCATCAAGTATCGGCATAATTTTTCACTCCTGTTTCAGATTTTTATGAATAAAACATTTTTCGCAGTTCTTCAGCAAGTTCTGTATTTGGCCCGCCTGGTTCGTAACACATAGAATAATGTCCGCATAACTGTTCCTTCTTTTTCTCATCAAGAGAACTGAACTCAGAAAAAGGTATTCCTGTCAGCTCAGAGACGGAATTCAGTTCAAGAACATTCAGCGCCTTGCTGACAACTGAAAATATATGTTCCATGTCTGTGTCATCAGCAAGAAATTCATATGCAACCTCTTTCTGCACTTCCGGATCAAGACTGCACAGAGCCTTATATGCAATTCCTGAAGCTTCTGATAAATCCTTAAGTACTGCTGTTATTTCTTCGTTTGTATTCATTGGAATCATCCTTTCCGTGTTTTCCACTGATAATTTATTCTGTTATTGTATTCATTGGATACTGCTTCCGGCTCAGCAACAGTCTTTCTTCCGTTGGCTGTAAATGAGATACTTTTACCGTTAAGAAGACTCAGAACCTGACTGTCTGTAAGATCATGTCCGTAAAGCTTTGTAAGGTTCATTCCGCATTTAGCTTTACAGTAAAAACCGTACTTTCCTTTTTTGATTTCAGAGCCGCATTTCGGACATTTTCCAGCCGGTTCTGAAGTACCGAATGAAACTGCCGAATCACAGGAACCGTACTTCATGCATAAATCCTTAACAAAGCTTTCAATACCATTCATAAAGCTGTCCGCAGAAAGCTCACCACGTTCAACAAGAAGAAGCTGATTTTCCCAGTCGGCAGTGAGCTGTGCAGACTTTACTTCATCAGGTACAACAGATATGAGGTTAATGCCTTTTTCTGTAGCAGTAATCTGTTTTCCTTTTCGTTCCGCATATCCT
>JAZRYV010000237.1:0-3685 GCA_045600925.1 Spirochaetota bacterium | reverse complement strand
AGGAAAACTCCATGGCTGTCATAAAGGTTTCGGATGACGGCCGTGGACTGGATACAGACATGATACGTTCCAGAGCAGAACAGCTTTCTGTAGAAAATGCCGGTTCCATGACAGAATCTTCTCTCCTGAATCTGATTTTTGAACCGGGTTTTTCCACTTCCGGAAATGTAACGGAAATCTCCGGCAGAGGGGAAGGTCTGGATTATGTAAAGAATACTGTTTCAGATCTTAAGGGCAGCATCAGTGTCAGCTCTGAGAAGGGAAAGGGAACCTGCTTTACAATGACATTCCCTGTTTCTTCAGCGAAAGAGGACGGTGCCGGCAGTGTTCTTCCTGCATTTACAGTCTCTTTTGCTTCAAAGGATTATGTGTTTACTGTTCCCAGACCTACGATAAGGTTCAGTTAGCTGACTATTAGGCCTGACTTTAAATCAGGTCCCAGACAGAGCCGTATGGTCCGGACCATATGGCTCTGTTAAGTCTGAACGCATTTTGCATGACTCTGGCTGCTCTGCTGTACAGGTAAACTGTGTCCTGTTAAACCGGTCTTTGTATCCTGGACTCTTACAGGGCTTCTATCTCTTTCAGAGACAGTCCTGTAAATTTTGATATTTTATCAAAAGACAGTCCGTCTGTTTTCATAGCTTTTGCAGTCTCTGTTTTTGCCTCTGCTTTTCCTCTTTTTTCTCCAAGAGAAATTCCTTCACTTCTTCCCTCAGCTTTTCCTTCTGCTCTGCCTTCAGCCCGTGCTTCTTCTCTTGCCTCTGCCAGATCTGTTTCCATAAGAATCCTGACTCTCTCTTCCAGTGTCATGTATTCGTTCCCCCAGTGTTCGTTATTCCTTGCCTGCTCTACCTTCTCATCTATTTCCCGGGCAAGTCTGCTTTTCCCCGGATCCCCTGTTTTTATGTATTCAAAAAAATATCTCTTTTCTACCGGCAGCTCCTTCAGATTCCCGTGCGTGTTTATGTACAGTGTTCGCCCTCTGTCTTTCAGCATCATGGCCGGATCCTGCAGAAATACTCTCCTGCCTTCCAGTACCGGATAATCCACATACTTTCCGTCACGGTAATAGTCAAAATCAAAAATAAAGATCACCCAGCAGTTTGAAAACTCTTTGAAATCTTCTCCTTCTCTGCTGCTGTCCTGCAGCATGGAGGACAGATACTGTTCACTTCGTCTGTCAATATCATAACTGTTTACTGTCTGCATTTCTATGTCGTAGACCGATCCCTTGTCGTCCTTAACATATACATCCAGCCTGACTCCTCTTTTTGCATAGGATGACTTTAAAGACTTCTGTGTTTCAACAGCTTCGACTTTTTCGATCTCCACATCCAGCAGAAGTTCAAGCATTTTCCTGCAGATCTCCGGGCTGCTGTAGAGAATCTTTCCAAAAAGGAAGTCATCTGTAAATTTGAGATCTTCATAGTTTTTGGGTCTGTAATGCTTTTCTTTCATAAAAAACAATCCTTAAAAAATTTGATCTGTCAACAAAAAAAGAGCAGGGGGACGGCTGCCTGGGGCAGCCGTCTGGGATATCCGTGGAGAGCCGGTGTGCCGGCTGCCTGGGGGCAGCCGTCTGGGATATCCGTGATGAGCCGGTGTGACGGCTGCCTGGGGCAGCCGTCTGGCAGTCATTAATGACTGAGAGGACAGCACCGGAGAGTGCAGAGACGTATGGGCCATACGTCTCTGCCGGACTTGCAGCTTCCACTTATTAACCTGCCGGCCTGCAAAGTTTCTGACAGATACCGTCCTGTCCTGAAGGAACAGAAACGGTACATAAGGAATACGTTTCTGAGGGCTTAAAATTTAAAAAATTTCGTAATTTTTTTTGTATTTTTTGACGGTTTCAGGTACAGAATAACAGTACTGCAGTGTAGACCGAATCTTTGGAACAGACATTTGCTCTGCAGATTTTTGATTAAATCAGCATTTCCTTATAAAAAAAGGTTGAAGATATTTCCTTTGTCTGCAGTTATGAGCAGAAGACTGTAAACCGAGGACGCTGAAGGAGGGCAGAGGTGGCAAGAATTCTAATTGTTGATGACGCCAGATTTATGAGAACTCTTGTAAGAAATGCTCTGGTCTCTGCCGGACATGAAATTGCAGGTGAAGCCGAAAACGGAAATCAGGCAGTAGCCCAGTATAAAAAGCTCCGGCCGGATCTGGTCACCATGGATATAACCATGCGTGACAAGGACGGAGTTCAGGCTGCGGCTGAAATACTCCGGCATGACAGACAGGCAAAAATTATAATGGTCACTGCTCTGGGACAGGAAAAACTTCTGGCTCAGGCTGTGCACCTTGGGGTAAAGGATTTTGTGGTCAAGCCCTTTACACCGGACCGGATAAGGTCTGCTGCGGAAAGGGCACTGTCTTAGACAGCAGGATTTGTAAAGGATCAGGGATGATCATATGACAGCAGAAAATATTTCTCAGAACAGGCCGGAAACAGAACAGGATGTTTTTCCGGTCTCAGAAGCTTCACTGCAGGGCGAAGGTCCTGTTGTTCACATTGACATGTTCGACGGGCCTCTTGATCTGCTCTGGGATCTTATAAAGAGATCCAGAATAGACATAACTGAAATATCCATGTCGGACATAACCGAACAGTACATCAGCTATCTTAAGCTGATGGAAAAAATGAATGTCAGGATCGCATCTGAATTTATCTGGATGGCTTCCGAACTTCTTTATTACAAAAGCCGTGCAGTTCTTCCCCATCCGGATGTGGATGATGAGGATTTTGTTCCGCCCATGAGTCCTGAAATTATACAGAAGCTTTTTGAATACAAGAAATTTCAGCAGGCTGCCCTTACTTTTAAAAGTACCTATGATGTCCAGTCTGACGTATATACAAGAACGACTGCTCATCCGGATCTTGACGGAGAAACATGCTATGTTGAAGCCTCACTTTTTGATCTCCTGAAGGCCTTTTCCAATGTAATGAACTCCACAGTCACAGTGGAAAAGCGTGAAATAGTATTTGATGAGGTTCTGGTAAGTGAAAGAATGAGCCATATTCTGACCTTGTTAAAGGACAGGGAATCTTTCATCTTTACTGAGATGTTTTCAAAGATTCCCACCAGGGCAGAAGTAATTGCATCCTTCCTTGCAGTCCTGGAAATGACAAAAGCAGAGATGATTAAGGTCCTTCAGCATCAGGCTTTCGGCGACATAAAGGTCATCCGCCGTTTTACATCGGATGAAATACCTCAGATAAGCGAAACTGTAAATTAAGAGAGGATTCATGACAGAAGAAGATAAAAATATCATTCACGGTGCAGAAACTGGTTCCATGCCTTCATCTGACTCCGGGACCGTAAATCCGGGGAATGGGCCGGAATCTCAGGTCTCAGGGGCTGACAGCTCAGTCCTGCAGAAATCTGCCGGAGAGGAAAAGGATCAGCCGGCTCCGGAAGAAGATGATGTGCAGGAACAGGATGATATGGAATTAAAGGGACTGTTCGAGGCCGTTCTCTTTCTCAGCAACGATCCCCTGCCAATACCTTTTTTTGTAAAAAATTTCTCCGTGGCTCCGGAACAGGCTGAAATTATTCTGGATTCCCTGCTTGATGAATATGATGAAAGGGACGGTGGCATAAGACTGGCAGAGGTGGCAGGAGGATATCAGTTCGTAACCTCCGCCCGTTACGGGGAACAGCTCCGATATGCTCTC
>JAZRYV010000236.1:0-2590 GCA_045600925.1 Spirochaetota bacterium | reverse complement strand
ATAAAAAAGCCTGCTTTTAAGCAGGCTTTTTTATCTTTATGCTGTCTGGTGCCATAGAATTTTCCGTCCGTCCATGACAGGTCCTTCTGCACAGACCCGTTTCAGGCCTTCTGTGGTTTCCACAGTGCAGCCGGCACACATTCCAAGTCCGCAGGCAAAATAATTTTCCATGGAAACATGTATTTCTGTGCCTGCTGGGGCTGACTGTGACAGTGCCTGCATCATTGGGGAGGGACCGCAGGTGAAGATGTGATCGTATTTGCACTCTGCATACAGTTCCTCTGCTTTTGCAGGAACAAATCCCCTGTCTCCGGCGGATCCGTCATCAGTCATTATATAAAAGCTGTCTGCAGTCGCCCTGTAACGGTCTTCCAGGAAAATATATTCCTTTGAACGGGAACCGTAGATATATGTGATTTCATTGCCGTGTTTTTTCAGCTCTTTTGCCAGATAATACAGGGGAGCATTGCCTACGCCTCCTCCTGCCAGAAGAACTTTTGAATTTTCAGGAACAGTAAAGCCATGTCCCAGAGGACCCAGAATATCTACAGGCCCTGGGTTCATGGAACATATAAGCCCTGTTCCCGGACCTGCAAGACGTATTACCAGCTCCAGAATTCCGTTTTCAAAATTGAAAACCGATATTGGAATGCGTATCAGAGGATCCGTTCCTGACGATATGCGGATGTTTACGAACTGTCCTGTTTCTGGAATCTGTTTGAATCCGGCATCAATTTTAAGAAGAAAATGATCCCTTGAGATCTGTTCTGGTTTTGTTATCAGCTGTGCCATAAGACTATTCTATTACCTTTGGAACTACAATGTGTCCCTTTGCAAATTCAGGTGCAAGTTTTTCCAGATCTTCCTGTTTCAGACATGTTCCTGTCATATCCTGACGGAAAACATTTTTTATGCCGGCAATGTGTTCTGCTGCTTCAACTGAATCTGTATCCAGCTGGCTTATTTTGTCCACATAGCCGATGATTCCTGAAAGCTGTTCTGCAACTTCTTCTGCTTCCTCTTCGGAAAAAGTCAGCCGTGCAAGTTTTGCTACATAATTGATCTGTTCTTTATCAATAGCCATCGTTGAAAATCTCCAGTATGTCCGGCGGTTTAAGAAAATCCTTTCCTTTTGTTCTGAATTCCCGCCTTTTTATTGTAAAACCTGAATTATGTCTGTCATTCTGTGACATTTGAAATTCAATTCTGTAGGTCCGTACGGAAACCGGCGGACATTCAAAAGCTCGAATCTGTACGATGGTGTCACCTGGAAGAATGCAGTCAAGCTTATAATTTATGGTGTCTTCAGGAAATTCCGGTGTACGGAAGTAAAGTTCAGACGGAAGCCGACGTCTTGGCAGCAGAAGTGAGATGCTGTCCTTCCCTGCCGGAATCTTTTCTGCTGCCTCTTCTGCAGACAGGGCCGGCAGAACTCTTCCGCTGTATTTTATGAAAACTTCCGGTATTGGGATAGCAGAGCTTCCTGTGTTTTCCACTGCTGTCATGAACAGGAGAAGAGGAGTTCTGCCGGCCCTGAAGAGTTTTCCGGCCTGCGCAGGTGGCAGATGCCGGAGTGTAATCTCTGCACTGTATGCCCTGGCTGCCGCCTTTCCGTCTGCAAGGATGTCGGTATACAGATCTTCCTGTATTTCCTCTGTCCTTTCAAACTGTCCTGCACATCCGGAGCATATTACAGGTGCAGTCACCATAATCATCAGATATTTTAACAGGCGTTTCATGCTTTTCAGATAAACAGGTCCGGAATATCCGTCAAGATAAAAGTTCATGGACAATAAAGATTTATTGACACATCCTTTACTGTGATTAAAATTGTTTATACACCAGTTTAACCTGATTTTTGATAAATATTATGGCATCATCCGAAGAAAGCAAAAAATTAGAAAGAAGAGCAAGATCTCTTCTTATGACCAAGGAAATATCAAAATCCAAAATGGATCTTGTACGTTCCCTTATGTCAAATACCGGTCTAAAACCTGAGGAGCGTTTTCGTACAATAATAGGTCTTCTTCAGTCATGCCCGGACAGGGAAGCAGCTGTCTATTCAGACAGAAAAAAGGATTCCGGACTTGTAATCAGCGGGAATTTAAAAAATAAAAATTTTCTGAAAAAAGGGAAAAAAGAGCAGATCCATCCCGGAGATCATTCACCTACAGAAACCTCCTTTTACATTGATGAACTGAATCATAAGTTCAGACGTTTTAAGCTGTTTAAAACAAGATATCCGGTTCACAGAAAGAACCGTTTTAATCTGGGCTTCAGAAAACGTCTTATTCCATCCAGAAAATTCCTTAAAGTTCTGGCGGATATTTTTTCTTTTCAGGATGCAGTTATGGAAAGGCTTCCGGTCATCACCATGGATATTCTTGATGATGACGCCATTACGGATCCTTCCTGCTTTAATTATCTGCGTCTGATCAGAACCTGGATTTCGGAACGTCCTCTGGCAAAGGTGCCCTATGATTCTGTTAAATGGATGGAACGTATCAACTTTGAATGGGAATTCAAACAGTATATTTCCTATGCCTTTTCCTTCCAGAGACTTGGGTCACAGAAAAAAGAAGAGATTCTG
>JAZRYV010000235.1:0-1156 GCA_045600925.1 Spirochaetota bacterium | reverse complement strand
TATTTTGGTCCGCAGACAGCAGATGCAGTCAGGTTCTTTCAGGGCATTTTCAACCTTCCTGAAACCGGAACGGTTGACAAATCCACGTGGTACAGGATAGCATATATTTTTACAAGCGTAAAAAAGCTCTCAGAACTGAATACAGAAGGAATAAAACTGTCTGAAACGGTCAGAGTCGGATATGAGGCCCTTTCTCCGGGATCAAGCGGCACTGGTGTGTCTACAATACAGTATTTTCTTGCCGTTATAGGGGCATATTATGAACGTGTGCAACCGGTTGCAATCACTGGATTCTACGACCAGAAGACCAAAGAATCCGTCCAGTCATTCCAGCAGGTATTCGGACTGGAGCAGACAGGAGAAGTCAATTCTGCAGTCTGGAATGATCTGCTCAGAGCATATCTTGGCATAGTTGAATCTGTACCTGCAGAAAACCCCGGAATAACAGCTCTGTTCCCCGGAAATGTACTTCGTGAAGGACAAAGCAGCGAATATATCAAAATTATGCAGGAATACCTCTCGTTTATCAGTTCAGTTTATCCTCAGATACCATCTGTAAACAATACAGGATACTTCGGCCCTGTAACACGTTCGGCCATTACGGAATTTCAGAAAATACGGGGAATAAATCCAAGCGGCACAGTGGGTGCTGAAACATGGAATGAGATCGCATCTGTATACTCTGACCTAAAATACGGTCAGCAGAAACAGCCTTATCAGTATCCCGGATATATTATAAAATAAAGGAGACCACATGATGATTTACAGTAAGGAAGAACAGCAGTCACATATAGAGGAACTGCAGAATTATCTCTACTATATAGGACTGCATAACCGGAATATACCGCAGGTACTGCCTGACGGAATATACGGTGAAAAAACAACCGCTGCAGTTAAAGCCATACAGCACGAATACAGGCTTCCCCAGACAGGAGAAACCAACCTTGCAACCTGGGAAACCATAGTAGTACTGTATAAACACTATAAAGAGCAAAAACCGGAAACGATCAGCGTTTTCAGTTCCGGTCGGGAATGCTCTATATGCAGATCCGAACAAGGACACCACGTTGAAATACTTCATGCCATGCTTAAAGCTCTCTCAGAAGAATATTCAGATATTCCTGACTCAGGCGATCCGTCTGAATATGACGATCTC
>JAZRYV010000234.1:0-2021 GCA_045600925.1 Spirochaetota bacterium | reverse complement strand
CAGTTACAACCGCATGGACTATCGCAGATCCATTAATAATTATTATACATAAAACATTTATCAATGTCAAGAGGTGAAGACATGACAATGACATGTATATATGACAGAGACGAGCAGTGTTGTGGCGGATGCTCAGGCTGTCCTAAGTCAGAAAAAGGAGATGATGACGAATGATCCTGTATGATCCGGAGACAAGGGAAGAATGGCTGCAGTGCAGATTCAAAGGCCTTGGAGGCTCAGACGCAGGAACAGTTCTCGGAGTCAATCCTTACAAGACAAATGTTGAGCTGTATGAGGAAAAGGCAGGAATCAGAAAAAACGAATTTCAGGGAAACGCCGCCACCCAGTACGGCAAGGATGCAGAACAGCATATAAGAGGAATTTTCCTTCTGGATCATCCGGAATACAGCTGTGAATATCACGAATACAGGATGTATGCTGACGAGAATTATCCGTATCTGTATGCAACGCTCGACGGTGAACTGACCGAAACAGCGACAGGCAGAAAGGGAATTCTTGAAATCAAGACAGGAACTATTCACAACTCATCGAAATGGTCTGAATGGGCAGGAAGAATACCTGACGTTTATTATGCTCAGGTTCTTCATCAGCTGTTTGCTACCGGATGGGACTTCGTAGATCTGAGAGCGTATCTGAAATACGAAACATCAGAAGGAATGAAAGCGACAGTTAGAGACTATCACATTGAACGTTTAGAAGTATTATCTGATATCCAGGCGCTTGTTCTTCAGGAAATAAAGTTCTGGGATGCAGTTAAGTCAAGAAAGGAGCCGGCATTAATTATGCCGGGAGTATGATATGGTTACAATAAAAATTGATCCGGAAAACATCGGACACGTGGATTTTAATCCGGGAAAAGATGGCGTCAACAATCTTGAACTTGTGAAAATTTCAGGAATACTGATATACTCACTTATTAACATAATAGCGCAAAACGGTTTTCCGACAGAACTCGCTGAAGCTGCAGTAATGGAAGCGTACAAAGTTACAAAGGAAGCTATTGATAAATCAATCTTATTCAAAGGAAAGAAAGGAACTGATGATTAAATGGAATTTCAGATTAAAACAGACTTAACCACAATGCCGCAGAGCATTGAATTCAACTTCGAGGAATTAAAGACCGAACTGGTTGAATCTCTTAACAAGTATTCGACACTGGTTGTTACAGAAGACGGCATCAAGGAGGCAAAAGCCGACAGAGCAAAGCTTAACAAGCTGAAAACTGCAGTTGAAGACAAGAGAAAGGCAATGAAAAACCTTTGTCTTGCACCGTATCAGGCATTTGAAGCACAGTGCAAGGAATTGGTTGCACTTATCGAACAACCAATCAAGTCAATCGACGGTCAGCTTCTTGCATTCGATCAGAAGCTGCAGGACGAAAAGATGAAGCAGATTACGGAATATTATACAGCTGAGGTCAAGGAGCTTGCAGATGTTGTTCCTCTTGAAAGAATCCTTCCGGCTAACTGGAAAAACAAAACGGAGAAACTTACAGATGTATGCAACGTGATCGGCGACACACTGGACCGTATCAGAACAGAAATGGAGATGCTTGAAGCTACACCGGAAGAATTCAAGATGCAGGTTACGGATGCATATCTGAAAGAATTCTCATTAACTCAGGCAAGAGAAGAATACAAACGTCTTGAAATCAGAAAGAGACAGCTTGAAGAGCTTGAACGTCAGAAAATCGAAGCATCAAAGCAGAAACCGGAAACAGTTCCGACTCCTGAGGTTGAACCGGTAAACATTACTCAGACTCCTGCTCCGGCTGAAAAGCCAAAGGCTACAGCAGACGAACCTTTATACAGTGTTACATTCAAAGTCACAGGAACAAAAGCGCAGATTCTCGCTCTTAAAGAACTTATGAACAATTCCGAAATGAATTATGAGGTGATTAAATAATGGCAGTAAGTAATTCAATTGCCGCTCCGGCTCAGCAGAAGCAGGCACAGAAAAACGATCTTAAATGCACATACAAATGTGGAGATTCAGAGGTA
>JAZRYV010000233.1:0-22594 GCA_045600925.1 Spirochaetota bacterium | reverse complement strand
AGATTATTACAGTTACATCTATGCCCTTATCCTTGATAATCTGAAGAAAGTCCATCCCGTTCATACCGGGCATCATAAGGTCACTGATGATAATGTCAAAAGACTGGGAATTCAGCTTCTCCAGAGCCTCCTCTGCAGAATAGGATGAATCTATTTTGTAATTTTCATCCTTCAGAATTCTCTGACAGCTCTTATGAACGATTTCCTCATCATCAACAATCAGAATTTTAACAACCTGTTCCATTTCCTACCTCACCGGAAGTTCTACAGTGAAAGATGTTCCTTCTCCTTCTCTGCTGCTGACCTTAATAACACCGCCGTGCCTTTCTACAACGCTGTATGTTACAAACAGCCCCAGTCCTGTTCCTTCTCCTACCTCCTTGGTCGTAAAGAAAGGATCAAAGATGCGGCCTATGTTTTCCTGTTTTATTCCGTATCCGTCATCTGTAAGGACAAGATATACCTTCTTCCTTTCATCATTATAGCATGTCCTTATACTGATGGTTCCCTTTCCGCCTACAGCATGGACAGCATTTGCCACAAGATTGTTAATGACTGATTTAATCTGATTTATATCCACCATGATTTCAGGAATACTGTAATCAAGGTCTTTTTCCAGTTTTATATTCCTGAAATCACTTGTTTTTTCAAAGACAGCAAGAGTGTCATCAGCAAGTCTGCTGATACTGCATGGATTAAGCTGAAGTTTTCCGTCCCTTGAATATGCCAGAAAATCCCTGACAATATCACGGCAGCGGACAGTCTCCTCCATCATGGTCTTAAGATCCTCCTCGTATGGAGAACCTTTCAGTTCATCCAGCAGAAGATTTCCGAAAGTGAGAACTCCTGTCAGCGGATTGTTCAGTTCATGGGCTATGCCGGATGCAAGGCGTCCAACCGAAGCCATTTTTTCGGCCTGAAGAATCTGCTTTTCAGCATCATCCCTCAGCTGCTTGTCCCTCCTGCCAAGAGAGTCAGCCATGGAATTGAATGTGGTACAGAGATCACCTATTTCCCCGGGATAATCTGTGGTTATGCGGGCTGAAAAATCCCCAGAAGCCACGCTGCCTGCAGCCTGAACAAGTTCCCGTATGGGACTCATAAGTTTTTTCAGAAGAAGCAGTGCAAACAAAACCGCAGCAGTGCCTATAATGATCATAAAACCGGCAAAGTTAATAAAAGTATTCCATTTAAGCCTGGTAAACTGTTTTTCAAGGGAACCTGTATAAAGCACACCGATAATGTTTTCACCTGAAATATCACGTACAGGTCTATAGGCTGCAATGTACCATCTGTCTACAACAAAAGCCCTGTCCAGCCAGTTTTCGCCTTTTACCAGAACCTTGTCATATACTTCTCCGGAAAGACGTGTTCCTGTCAGCCTGCGGCCTGTCTCATCCTCAACATTGGTGGAAATCCGCACATCACCAAGAAAGATGGTTGCCGACCCTGAACTGTAGCTGTCAATCTTTTCACTGCCGAAAACCATGCTGTGAATTCTGTCCACAGTGTCTGTGCTGTTGTTAAGAATTCTTGCCCCGAAAACGACTCCAATCTGTTTTCCTCGGAAAACAAGAGGACAGGCAGCGGTCTGGGCAAGAGCCCTTTCTTCAGATTTTTTTGATGTCCCCCTCTGTCTGGGGGTATCAACAATCAAAACCCTGGCCTTTTCAGCAAGACCTTCTGCCCTCAGTATATCCGCTGATATAATCTCCGTTCCGCAGCAGTCCTTCCCTGTCTCAGCAGCTGTCTGAACACACTGAAGCGATGCAGCAGAATATGTTCCCGGAAGATTCTGAACACTGCCGGCAACAATGCGTCCTGAATTATCCGCAATATTCAGTAAATCCAGTTTAAACTCATCCCTGATATTCCTGAGACTTCCGTTTAGAGCTGAATAATTTCCTGAAGCAGCAAGTTCTTCTGTTCTTTCCAGTGTGGATATATTTGAAATCAGTTCTCCGAGATCACGGACATTTATGTCGTACATGTATTCTGCCGTATCCATTATACGACCGGCCCGGTCATAGGCTGTTCTCATGACATAGGTTCTTATGGTGCCCAGCCCGATAAAAAAAGCTCCGGCACAGAAAAGCAGAATCAGGAGAAGAAATCCTGCAATAACCTGTCTTCTCAGATAATTCTTCGGTTTACGCATCATTTTCAGCCTGTTCAGCATAACAGACAGGATCAGTGCCGGTGTCTGTATTCCCCTGTTCCGTAAATAGCAAGGAACTCCGCCCTTGAAACAGCCTCAAATCCTTCCTTTTTGCTGTCCTTAATATAAGCCTGATATTCCTTTTCTGTATCAGGATCCAGCTTCAGTTCACTGGTATCCATATCTTCCTGATATTTTCTAAGCTTCTCATCTTCCGCATCCATGTCGTGCATGTTTACATTTCTTTCCAGCATGCTGAGGAAGAAATCAGCAGCTTCGTCTTCTTTTTTTCCCATTGTATCCTCTGTCTGTTATCTGTTTTCTGAAAGGTATTCCACTGCTATCCTTAGCATTCTCTTTACAGGCTCAGCTGCTCCCCAAAGAAGCTGATCCCCTACGGTAAAACATGTGAGCATGTCCGGACCTATATTCAGCTTGTGAATACGTCCGACAGGAACAGTGAGAGTTCCTGTTACAGCTGCAGGTGTAAGTTCATGAACTGATGCTTCCTTTGTATTAGGAACGACCTTTACCCACTGGTTTGCCTCTGCAATCATGGCTTCAATTTCATCCACAGGCACATCCTTTTTCATTTTAATGGTCAGAGCCTGGCTGTGACAGCGCATGGATGATATTCTTACACAGAGACCGTCAACCTTTACAGGATTATCCTGCCGGCCCAGAATCTTGTTGGTTTCCTGAAAACCTTTCAGCTCCTCACGGCTCTGGCCGTTGGCCACTTCCCTGTCAATCCATGGAATCAGGCTTCCTGCCAGAGGAACGCTGAAATTCGCAGTTGGAAGATCCGGACTGTTTATGGAAGCTTTTACGTTTCTGTCCAGTTCAAGAATGGATGAAGCGGGATTGTCAAGGAACTCTCCTGCATTCATGCCTATCTGTCTCATCTGGGAAACCAGTTCACGCATGTTCTTTGCACCGGCTCCTGATGCTGCCTGATAGGTCATAGATGTCATCCATTCAATCAGATCCCTGCGAAAAAGTCCTTCCAGTCCCATGAGCATCAGAGAAACTGTGCAGTTTCCGCCTATATAGTCTTTGATTCCGGAACGAAGACCTTCATCAATAATCTTTCTGTTTACAGGGTCAAGAACAATGATGCTGTCCTTTTCCATTCTGCGTGTGGATGCTGCATCAATCCAGTATCCTTTCCATCCGGATTTCCTCAGTTCACTGTACATTCTTTCTGTATAGTCACCGCCCTGACATGTGACGATTATATCCATCTGAGAAAGCTTTTCCACACTGTAGGCATCTTCCAGTGGAGGAAGTTCCATGCCTATATCAGGCCCCTTTCCTCCGGCCTGTGAAGTGGAAAAGAAAAGAGGTTCAAAACCTGTAAAGCCGTTATCGGCCTTTAATCTGTCCACAAGAACAGAACCGACCATTCCGCGCCAGCCCACAAATCCTGCTTTAATCATAATTTCTCCTGCGGCATTAATGCCGGCTTAGTGATATTCTCTGAACACTTACACGATGTTCTGTTCTCCGTCAACGATTTTAACAGCATTTTTATTGACACAAATACCGCAGAGAACAAACATTAGCCATGAAAAAGATACCTCACAGTCACGAACTTTTATATCATATAATCATTGCCCTGGTTTTCACAGTTCAGTGCAATTTTTTCGGGTACAGATATCTGCTTCCAGATTCTCCTGCTTCAGGAATAGCTTCTGCCTGTTTCGGCTTTCTTGTACTCTTCGGACTGCTCATATTCTTCTCACTGAACAGATTTCTTTATTCACTTTTTCTCATCTGCATATTTACAGGTTCGGGAATTCTGTCCATTTTCATGTACGAATACAAGGTTCCGGTTTCAGAAAACCTGTTCTCCTTCTGGGATACAGCTCAGTCACCCTGGGAATGCTTCCTGAATCCACCCTGTGTTATGTGGGTCCTTCTTCTTGCAGCAGAAAGTCTCATCCTTTCCTACAACTATATAAAAATTATTTCCGCAATAAGAGGATACAGACTCAAGAAACGCATTAAGATGGCCATTATCGTCATTCTGACTGCAGTGCTTGGAGTGACAGCTGCCGCAGGTCCCAGCATCCTTCTCCGGACATACATGACAAGAGATATTATCTGCAGTTTTTTCACTTCCGCATGGAGATATTCCTGTTCCGTAAGCTACATAAACAGATATGAACAGCAGCCAGAAATTCCATGGGAGGACGCACTGACGGATGACAGTGATCTTACCATGGTACTCATCATTGCCCAGAAATCGGATGCTTCTCATTTTCACTGCGCAGGCTACGAAAGGGCAACAACTCCGCTTCTGGATGAGTCATCTGCACTGACCTTTACGGATTTCACAGCAGTGTCACCGTATTCCAGATGGACAATAGCATCTGTTTTTCAGCGTAATCCATATATAACTGCAGAAGGGCAAAAACAGGAAAAAAGCCTTATCTCCTTTTTCAGGAGAAACGGCTTCTATACAGCCTGGCTTTCAAATCAGCGTTTTGTCAGCGAAAGACACACCACCCCTATTACGGCTATAGCAATGGAATCTGATGAACATGTTTTCCAGAATCAGCTGACAGCAGACAAAAAATATTCAGTCCGGCTGGACGGAGATCTTCTGCCTGAGTTTGACAAAATCATCAGCCGGAAACAAAAAAAGAACTTTATTGTGATGCATATTAACGGAAGCGATGCTCCATGGGACTACCATTATCCGGACAGCTTCCGTTTCTTTACACCGGTTCTGGCAGATGAGGATCAGGATACATCCTATACTGTTTCTGCCATAAACTCCTACGATAATACGGTACTCTATACGGATTACTTTCTTTCAGAAATATACAGCCGCCTGGCAGGAGAAAACGCGGTTGTCATTTTTACAGCCGGAAACCATTCCGGCAGTGCAGGAATACTGTCAGACGAAAAGCTGCCTCTGATCATATGGGCATCAGAAAAATATACGGCAGCACATCAGAACCGGATAAACACGCTTAACCGTAACAGATCAAAAAGCTTTACACACAGGAATCTGTTTCACAGTCTCCTGGACTGCTCAGGAATACAGACACAGATTCTGAATCCAGGACAGAGCATTTTCAGGAACAACTGATACTGCACATCAGTTATGAACTGCATTTCACGTCATATGTAAACAGGAATAAAATCAGGCATATTCTTTTCAAAACAACTTGATATTATTCCGATTATGTGCTGCAATGACCATGCGTAATTGTAAACTGCCTGGGAGGATTCTCAAATGGAGTATATAAAAGTTTCAGAAGCGGCAGAAAAATGGGGCATCTCCACCAGGCGTGTACGCGTGCTGTGCACAGAAGGGAAAATCCCAGGCGTAATCAGAAAAGGCAATCTGTATATGATCCCGGAGAACGTGCAGAAGCCTCTGGATGGCCGCAAAAGCCGCGCCGGTCTATTGGCTGATATCAAGCAGAAACTGGAACGGCTGAACCAACTGCGCCCGCTGACTCCCGGCGAGGTCAAGCGTTTGCAGGAAGAATTCATGGTGGAGTTTACCTACAACTCCAATGCCATTGAGGGCAACACCCTGACGCTGAAAGAGACAGCCATGGTGCTGGAGGGCATGACCATCGACCAGAAGCCGCTGAAAGACCATCTGGAAGCCGTGGGACACCGTGATGCATTTCTCTACATTCAAGAGATCGCCGGGCAGGACATGCCTCTCAGCGAATTTGTCATCAAGAATATTCATTCCCTGGTGCTGATGAATCAGCCAGAGGATAAGGGTGTGTTCCGCAAAATACCGGTGCGTATCATGGGTGCCTACACCGAACCGGTGCAGCCCTATTTGATCGAGCCGAAGATGACGCAGCTGCTGGCGGTGAATGAAGAACGCAAAGACTCCATGGATCCTATTGAGCGTATCGCGCGGTTTCATCTGGAATTTGAGGGGATCCATCCTTTCATCGACGGCAACGGCAGAACCGGACGGCTGATTCTGAATCTTGACCTGATCCGGAACGGCTTCCCGCCCATCAACGTGAAGTTCACCGACCGCAAAAAGTATTATGACTCATTTGACGAATACTACCGCAACGGCAATGCAGGAAAAATGACCGGGCTTATCGCCGGGTATGTGAGCGAACGGCTGGATGAGTATTTGGGGATACTGACGGAGGGGCAGATATGATTACTCTCAAAATCTTAAAATCAGCATTAGACACAATGGGCTTTGTTAAAAACGGGAACGTGTATGAAAAGCAGTTTGCCAATCTGGAGCTATAGCAAAAAATCGCAGTAGCGGAAAAACAACTCGCTGATATTGCAAAAAGGAAAAAGATGTTTATCGGTGGCACTGTGCACAGATAATAGCCAGATCAACTGATATATTGGAATCAGTTGAAAAGTTAAAACACTTTATGGACAGCCGGTCACTGTCTGTGCATAGAAAAAAAAAGAGAGCTGAAAAGCTCTCTTTTTTTTTTGCGCGTCAAGGGAGATTCGAACTCTCGACCCACGGCTTAGAAGGCCGTTGCTCTATCCAGCTGAGCTATTGACGCAGACTGTACTGTTTTTCGGGGTGAGAGGATTCGAACCTCCGGCCTCATGGTCCCAAACCACGCGCTCCAACCGGACTGAGCTACACCCCGCAGCAACGCTGACAACATATAATCAGCCTGTCCCGTGTCAATCATTTTAAATTATTTTTCACAGGAGAAGACCGGACAATTATCCTGTCACACAGAAACTTTACTATTTAAGACGTAAAGCCGATAATCTGAACAAGGTAATTTCCAGTGAAACATAAAGTATTTATTTTTCTTCTTATTTTTGTCATACTGACAGTTCTCTGCTGTGCAGGACTGGTTTCTGCAGGCATATATTTATCAGGAAAGGACAGATCCTTTGCCTGGAAGACAGTTCAGGAAGGAATAAATTATGCAGCATCTGATGATCTTATGAAAAAAACAGCTGCCGGGGCTCTGGCAGGTTCCGTGCTTGCAGCTTTTATCTGTGCTTCACTTTCAAAGAAAAAGTCTGATGTCACCTCCGGAATGAAAAAACAGACTGCCGCTCTGAATGACATTCAGGAAGTGGAAGCGGTCCCTGCTGCCATGGAATTATTTGAAGAAGAGAAAAAGAAGGCAGATGAATCAGAATACGATATCACCGAAGATGAGATATCCATCAGCGAAATAATGGACAGCAGTACGGAACTGCCTGCCGTCTATTCTGAACTGAAAGATGACTACATTACAGTGGATCTGTCCGGCATAAAAAAAAATGAAGAGGACGGAAAAATTTCTCTGTCAGATGAAAATATTTTTTCCATTAAATCACCCATCTCACTGAGGAGAACTCTTGAAAAATGCTGAATCTTGCTGAAAAAAAAATTCTCGGCGGCAGAGCCGTCATTGTAACTGTAACAGGTCCCTTTAACGGAGAGACAGGTTCCAGAATCGAAGATTACTTAACAGATATCCTTCAGAGAGGAATTTCTGTTATTATCATTGACTGCAGCAGCGTTGAATATATGAGTTCAGGCGGCATAGGATCCTTTCTCTTCGTTTCCAAAAAGGTAAAAGCCAGAGGCGGACTTATGGTAATCTATGACATGCCTGCAGAAATCCGTGCTCTCTTCCGTGTACTGGATATGGACAGACTCATCACAGCAGCTCCTGATAAAACATCGGCCGTAAGTCTTGCTGAAAAATTTTTGGAAACCAGCAGAGATCCAGGCATTTTTATGCCAGATCTGTATCCTGAACCTCTTCTTGTGGAATGCGAAAAATGTTCCTCCATGATTCGGATAAAAAGCCCCGGGGAATATCTCTGTCCGGAGTGCCGGACAAAGATATGTGCTACAACAAACATGAGCATTATTTTTGAATAACTCAGGAATAAGTTTACAGATCCTGTATCTCTTTCAGAGAAAAACCTGTAAACTTTGATATTTTGTCAAAAGCCATACCGTCAGTTTTCATAGCTCTGGCCGTTTCTGTTTTTGCTCGGCCAGCTCTGTTTATCCTTGCGTTCATACCAGTTCCTGCACTGGCTCTGATCCTGCCGAAGGAATTTTGCTTGAATTAAATTCCCTTTGTGTACAGATTACACAAAACTAATTACAAGTACTGCCATTACGGAGGCTACTATGACCATTTTTTCTTCCTTTGCTGCCAATATCTGTTTAAGCATTTTTCTTCTTCTGCTTTCTATTATTATCCTGTGGAAAGCAGCCGATTTTCTGGTGGAATCTGCCAGCCGTATTGCAAAGCGGATGGGGGTTTCGGAGCTGGTGATCGGTCTTACCATTGTAGCCTTCGGGACTTCAGCTCCGGAACTGGCAGTAAGTGTGTCATCAGCCATAGGAGGAAGCAGCGATATAGCCATAGGGAATGTGGTAGGATCCAACATATTCAACATGGGTTTTATTCTCGGAATAAGTGCTCTTTTTCACGGGATTAAAACTTCACCAAAACTCGTATGGAGGGACGGTGTTTTCATGGTTCTGATTTCACTTCTTTTGATAATATTTTTCCTTAACGGAACTCTTTCAAGAATCGAAGGTCTGATTCTGGTTCTTCTGCTGGCCGGATATCTGTTCTGGCTTTTCCGTTCCGGAGAAACTGTTCAGGAAGAGGATGACGGACAGGGAAAGCCGGTTCCTTTATGGAAGGACTGCATCATTCTTCCTGTAAGCATAGGATTCACTGTTCTGGGCGGAAATCTTCTTGTGGACTCTGCATCTTTTCTGGCAAGGGCTGCCGGAATTTCCGAATGGGTAATCGGTGTCACCATAGTGGCAGCAGGAACATCTGCCCCTGAAATGGCTACATCCATAGTTGCTGCCGTTAAAAAGAAATATTCCATGTCTGCAGGGAATCTTATCGGAAGCAACATTTTCAACATTCTTGGAATCCTTGGCATTGCAGGAATGATAACACCACTGCATATGATTCAGGGAGAAGGACTTCTGTCTCTGGGCATGCTTGCTTTTCTTGGCACTGCTGTGGTATTCTTCATGAGAACAGGATGGACCGTTTCAAGAAAGGAAGCTGTTCTTCTGCTTCTTATTACTGCAGCTGTCTGGGTGAGAAACTTTTCCATGTGAAGAACAGAAAGAATCTGAGCAGGCAGACAGTACTCAGGTTCAGGGCAGGAAAAGCCACAGCCTGTTTTACAAAACAGAAAATCTGTTTAAGGTCCTGATAATTCCAGGACCTTTTCAGTTTTAATTACACAGATCTGCAAAGGTCTGATATATGGCTTCAGTCTGTTCCTGTGTCTTGCCTTCTGCAATAATTCTGAATATGGGCTCAGTGTTTGATGAACGAAGATGCACCCATCCTCCTTTGAAAACAGGATTTTTCCGAAAATCTATTCTCAGACCGTCAATGTCTGTCTGCTTCTCTTCTGCATACATGGCAGCGATCTTTTTCAGCATATTTCCTGAATCTGGCGGAGCAGGAATCTTTCCCTTTTTCATTACATACTGAGGAAGATCTGCCGTAAGCTGCGAAAGAGACTGATTTCTTTCGGCCATCATGGCAAGCACGTATGCCATGCCGGAAAAACTGTCACGGCCGAGATGAATTTCCGGAGAAATAACACCTCCGTTGCCTTCCCCTCCAATATCAGCTTTTACCCTGCGCATTACATCAACAACATTTATCTCACCGACCTTTGACCGGACAGCCTTTCCGCCGTGCCTGCGGGCAATATCTTCCACTGCCTTTGTAGTGGACATGTTTACAACCACTGTGCTTCCCGGTTTTCTGGACATAAAATATTCTGTAACAAGGGCAATGGTGTTTTCCTCCCCTACAGGTTCTCCCTTTTCGTTTACAATGGCAAGACGGTCAGCATCCGGATCCTGGGCAAAGCCGACAGCAGCACCTGATTCCTTTACCGCTCTGCCCAGATCTCCCAGGTTCTCCGGAAGAGGTTCAGAGCCTCTTGGGAACTTCCCGTCAAGCTTTCCCTCGCAGTACAGCGGTGTAACCCTGCATCCCAGCTTTTTAAGAAACACAGGAGTCATCACCGAACCTGCACCGTTTACAGAATCTATTACAACTTTAAATTTTTTCTTTTTTACCGCATCCAGTCTGTTTTCAACTGCTGCAAGAACCCTGTCTATGTGTTTATCAGGAATGTTATCCAGTTTTGAAACAGTGCCTGTTTCATTCCATTTTACATAAACAGGAGCTTTTTCCATAAGAGCAAAAAATTTCTTCATTTCCTTTTCGTTAAGAAAAGTTCCAGTTCTGTTTATAAGCTTAAATGCATTCCACTGAATTGGATTATGGGAAGCTGATATCACTATGCCTCCTGCTGTTTTCAGTTCCTCCACTGCAACTTCCACAGTCGGAGTCGGAACTATGCCAAGATCTATGACACTGCATCCGCACTGTGCAAGTACGGCACATGTCTGTTCCACAATAAGCTGCCCAGTTGGTCTGGTATCCCTTCCTATTACAACTGTGCCTTTTTTGACAAAAGCTGCAAAGGCTGCAGCCACACGAGTGATCAGCTCCGGTGTAAAACTGTCTCCGATTATTCCTCTGATTCCGGAAACGCTTTTCATAAGTGTAGATGTTTTATTTTCCATTACCTTTCCCTGTTTATCATGCCGGAATTCATCAATTCTGATTACCGGTGTAATTTAAAGATAAAGAGCCGGCTTTCCGGCTCTTTCCTGTTTATCTTCTTCTCAGCTTCCTTCGTTTGCTTCCGCCGTTAATCACATTGGCATCAGGTTTTTTCTTACCTGAAGATCCGGCAGGTGCAGGAACAGAAGATGGAATGCCTCCCTTCCCGAACTGGGCTACATCTGCATGAATCTCGCTTACAGGGGAGACAGCCTGTTCTTCCTGAACATCATCTTCAAAACCGGAGAATCCGGGCTGGAGCTGAACCTTCATGAGGAATTCAAGAATATCTTCCTTCATTGAGAGAAGCATGTCCTCAAAACGTTTTGCCCCCTGAATTTTGTACTCCACAATAGGCTGCCTTTCGCTGTAGCCAACAGTCCATATGCCGTCACGGAGTTCATCCATTGAAAGAAGATGCTGACGCCATTTTGTATCTATAACCTGCAGAGATATGAGTCTTTCCAGAATACGCATATTATGGACACCAAAAGTATTTTCCCTTGCAAGATATGCATCAGCAACAAACTTAACTATGGACTGAACAAATTCATTATAATCCAGCTCCAGAGGATTTATCTTCTGAAAATCAGGAACAAGCAGAAGCCTGCTGTGCATCCAGTGTTTAAGCCCTTCCAGATCCCATTCCTCCGGATGTCCTCCGCCTCCTGTGAACCAGGCAGTCCTGGATGAAACGGTTTCATTAATATATTCAATTATTTTACCGGAAATATCATCACCTTCCAGAATTCCGTTTCTTTCTGCATAGATGTATTCCCTCTGCTGATTCATAACATCATCATATTCCAGAAGATGCTTTCTGATCTCATAGTTCCGGCCTTCAACTCTCTGCTGTGCATTTGCAATGGCCTTGCTTACAAGTCCGGACTCAATCTCCTGACCTTCTTCCATGCCAAGACGCTGCATTATTCTGGAAAGTCTTTCCGAAGCAAACAGCCTCATTAGATCATCTTCAAGAGAAAGATAAAAACGTGAAGATCCAGGGTCCCCCTGCCGTCCGGAACGTCCTCTCAGCTGATTGTCTATACGGCGTGCTTCATGTCTTTCAGTTCCAAGAATATGAAGTCCTCCGGCAGCCACAACCTTTTCATGGGCCACCGTCCATTCCCTTCCCCTGCGGGCAATGTTTCTGGCATGAGCTCTGTCCTGTCCCTCAAATTTTTCCACCATGGAGTCTGCTTTATCGAAATCGGAAGCGTTGACAGCAGCTTTGAATTCAGCCCACAGTTCCGGTGAGTGAAGAGGAACATGGCTGTCAAGTTCATCCATATACTCTCTTGTTCCTCCAAGGACAATATCCGTACCACGTCCTGCCATATTTGTGGCAATTGTAACGGCTCCCGGCTTTCCTGCTTCCGCAACAATCTGGGCTTCCTTCTCATGATGCTTGGCATTAAGAACATTATGAATAATGCCTCTGCTTTTCAGAATAAGGGAAAGTTTCTCTGAATTTTCAATGGAAATGGTGCCGACAAGGACAGGCTGACCTTTAGCGCTGAGCTCTGTAATTTCATCTGCAATGGCATTGTATTTTTCTCTGGCTGTTCTGTAGATTCTGTCAGGATTGTCAATTCTCTGCATGGGACGGTTTGTAGGAATAACAACAACATCCAGATTGTAGATGGACTGGAATTCCACTGCTTCAGTATCTGCAGTACCTGTCATGCCTGAAAGCTTTTTGTACATACGGAAAAAATTCTGGAAGGTGATGGTTGCCAGTGTCTGGCTTTCACGGGCAATGGTTACATTTTCCTTGGCTTCCAGAGCCTGATGAAGGCCGTCTGAAAATCTTCTTCCAGGCATGAGACGTCCTGTGAACTCATCAACTATGACAACTTCCCCGTCCTTGACAGTGTAATCCACATCCTTTTTAAACAGAGTGTGAGCCTTAAGTGCCTGATTCACATGATGTACTATTTCAATGTTTTTGCTGTCATAAAGATTTTCCAGATTCAGAAGCTTCTCCACATGCTTCACACCTTCATCTGTAAGGGTTGCCTGACGGTCCTTTTCGTTTACATCATAATCTCCCTCACGAAGGCTCAGGATTACTTTATTGATCTGATAATATTTTTTTGTGGACTCCTCTGTGGATCCGGAAATAATAAGAGGAGTTCTGGCTTCATCGATAAGGATGGAGTCCACTTCGTCCACAATACAGAAGTTTCTGCTCCGCTGAACTCTCAGTTTTTTGTTCTCCACCATGTTGTCACGGAGATAGTCAAAACCGAATTCATTGTTTGTTCCATAGGTTATGTCACAGGCATATGCAGCCTGTCTTTCAAAGGGAGTCATATCATGAACAATAACTCCTACTGTAAGTCCCAGAAATCTGTAGACAGCGCCCAGCCATTCGGAGGCACGTTTTGCCAGATAGTCATTAACTGTAACTACATGGGCCCCCTCGCCGCTGAGAGCATTCAGGTAAACAGGAAGGGTTGCAACCAGTGTCTTTCCTTCACCTGTTTTCATTTCCGCAATTTTACCGTGATGAAGAACTATGCCTCCCATGAGCTGAACATCAAAATGTCTCATTCCAAGAGTACGTCCCGCAGCTTCCCTTACCAGGGCAAAAGCTTCCGGAAGAATACTGTCCAGAGATTCACCGTTTTTAATTCTTTCCTTGAATTCGAAGGTCTTTGCTCGCATCTGTTCATCAGACAGTCTGCGTGTTTCTTCCTCAAGAGAGTTGATCTGTGCAACTATGGGTCGGAGCTTTTTTATATCCCTGTCGTGTTTTGTTCCGAACAAAAAGCTGATTATCTTATCTGCTGACATTTATCCTTTCCTGTTATTGTTTATTCTTTTTTATACTGCTTATGTCAACCCGGCATCCGGGACCTATTCCATGTTCAGTGAACCATCCCTGTTTCATTTCCAGAGCATATTCTGCCGGACTGGTGGATTTATACAGTGATGAATCAAAAGGTTCCATATCAAAAATCTCATCTATAACACCATCCTTCCCCATATAGGCAATGCTCAGAGGGATGGAAGTATTCTCCATCCAGAATGCCCTGAAATCCTCATCCTGAAAAACAAACAGCATGCCGGAATCCTTGTCCAGATATTTCCGGAACATAAGACCACGGCTTCTGGAAGACCAGTCATCTGCCACCTCAGCCTTAAGTGAAACAGTTCCTGAGGGAGATAAAATTTTAAGCTGGCAGAGAGACTGTCCATAAGATACCCCGGACAGAAGAATTGTTACAGCTGCAATATATTTAAAAATGGTCATAATATTCTATGCGGAGAATTCTGTTGCATCTCTCGCTCCCCTGAAGCAGACAGGCAAACTCAATGCCAAGCTGATCCATATATGTGTATCTCATGCCGAAGTTGAACATCCACTTTTCAATACTCCGGAAATTCCAGAAAATTCTTTCCGTTTCAGCCTTAAACCGGAACAAATCCCCCAGAGGGAAATCCAGACCTAAAAAGTAGGATGTATCATTCAGCTCAGCCTCTGGCTGAACAGGAGTTCTTACGCCGAAACTTATATACTGTTCGTCATCAAAAAGATAAACCGGCTTTGTAACTGCAAGATACGGACCGTAGATCATTCTGTCAATACTGCCTTTTCCGTCCCTGTTTATGCCCTGTTCCCCTACATAAAAAGAATCATATCCTATGGCAACAGATATTGGCCAGGTCTCCCAGCCGTCAGTAAACTTCAGCCTGCCAATTACGCCCGGAATATGGGCTTCCGGCCTGTCCTTCCCCAGAGCATGCTGAACATCAAATGACGCTCCGAGATGAACCATTTTATGAAGCCCAAGAACAGCCTTCATTTCCATGCCGCCTGCATCATAAGCAAGCACGGAAAGAGTATAGCTTCCTTTGCCTGCAGTAAAGGCTGTAGGAGTATCTATGCTCTCAAGATTTCTGGTCTGTCCTGAAACCTGAACAGCACAAAGAAGAAAGACAAAAAAGAAAAGAAACATGCCAGATGATTTTTTTCGTTTCATAAAAAACCTTAACCGGAATATATTAAAGACATAATGTTGTATCATGTTATGTCTCCTGTCAAGAAAATTCATGCTACATAAAGATTGTTTTTCTGATGAAAAGCCCCATGGAATCAGATCTGTCTGCCGCAAAGAACTCCGTGTCAGAAAAATCTTCAGTATCTGCAAGAAGGCTCCTTACATCTGCCTCTGATTCCGGGGTAAACAGGACACCGAATCTGTCAAAACGGCATCTGAAGAAAAAAGCCCGTCCGCTGAGCTGTTTTTTTATTTTTTCGTACATGGAGGAAAGAATAAATCTGTCCATAATTATTTTATCGGAAAATCCCGCCTTCTTTCCGGAAAGACTGCATACTGCCCATCCGCAGGCCCCTCTGTTTACTGCCATTCTGAAAAAGAATCCGGCCTTTCTGCTCAGTTCAGGCACAGAGCCTGCTGCGGAAAGATCCGGATAGTAAAGTTTTTCCGCCAGTACCTGAAAAGGCTTTACAGCTGCAATCTCTGCTGCTGCATTTTTAAATTCAGTTTTCACAGGGCAGTATACAAGAAGAACGGACAGCGGATGTCCTGAACCTTCCGGCAGGGCAAAAATTCTGCTTTCTGAATTATTCCCGGCAAGAGACTGTGCATCTGTTCCGGAAAGGAACATTCCTTTTGGATTCATTCCGATTTTTGACAGCAGAAGGTCGTTCAGTCCAAGAACAGTTCCGGATTTACCGGGCATGGTATTTAATGCGGCAGTCATTTCCGAAAGATTCCGGTTCCACAGAAGAAGAGTAAAACCGTAAAATCCTTTTGCTTTAAGAAGTTCATTAAGATCATCAGCCGGAGAAAAAGAAATATTTTCATCATAAGCTGAAACCAGAGTCTTTATGTGCTTCCAGGATCCTGTATAGTCCGGAATATTTTCAGCTCTGGCAAGAAGAGTATTCAGACGTTCTGTGAGATTTTTCTGCCTTTCTTTTTTTCTGTCATCATCTTCGTCCTTTGTTCCTGCAACCATGGAAAAAAGACGTCTGAATTCAGGATTGAATGTCCTTTCCCTGATTTTTTTCAGGGCATCGGATCTTTCTTCTGAAACGGCAGAATCAGGCTGATGATTTTCATCCATTTTCATTCCTCTTTTTTCATTTAATAAGGAAGGCCGGATTTTTTCAAGGAAATTTCAGACCGGAATAACAGCTGTTAATAAATTTGTTCATGGAAAAAAAACAAAAAAAAAGCAGCTCCTTTCGGAACTGCTTTATGCTCCCCCGGCAGGGCTCGAACCTACGACCCAGTGGTTAACAGCCACTTGCTCTACCGACTGAGCTACAGGGGAATATCATCAAGATGTTGGTAATTAACCGGACAGCCTGTCCGTTGTCAATGAAAAAAATTATTTTTTTTCAAAAAACACATCTGCCGTAAAAAAACCGTCTGCATAACGTGCACTTATGGATCCCTTATGGTTTTCAACAATTCCTTTTGCTATGGCAAGCCCAAGTCCGTTGCCTGGAATCTTTTCCGGAGCGGATCTCTGAAAAGGCACAAAAATTCCGGACAGAGCTTCCGGAGACAGAGGAGCTGAGGTATTTCTTATATGCAGTGAAACTGTTCCGGATTTCTCCTCCGCAAGGCACTGTACACTGCCTCCGTCTGGCGAGTAGAGCATGCTGTTTTCAAAAAGTATGTCCAGAAGTGCGGATATGTCCTTCTTTACTGCCCTGACAGTCAGCGGAATACGGCTGAAACTGCAGGAAAAGGACAGATTCTTCTTTTCAGCCACAGGCCGGAACTTTGAAACGGCAGCTGAAATTTCATCTGTCAGACAGATTTCTTCGGTATCATTAATGGAATGGGCTGTTTCAACCCGTATAAGTTCTATGATATGTTCCGTAAGTCCCACCATGGAAGTGATTTCCTCTCCTATGGAAGTGAGGATTCTTTCCGTTTTTTTTCTGTCAGCAGGGGACATCTTTTCCCGGAGAAGATCCAGGGAAACGGAGATTCTTGCCAGAGGGGACCTTATCTGATGGGAGATATTGGCTGCTGTTCTCTTTGTGCCGTCGATCATCTGCACCACATGTTCTGTCATTATGTTGAAGGACCTGGCCAGTTCCCCTACCTCTCCTCCGGAATTTTCCGGAACACGGAGAGAGAATTCTCCTCTGGAAACCGCATCTGCAGATTCTGTAAGTTTTTTCAGAGGCTCTGCAATACGTCTGGATACCGGAAGCAGAACCAGGGCAACCATAACAGTTATTATGCACAGAGCTGTAAGGAACATTACATCTCCGGAAAACATGTTCTCATTCCGGCTTTTAATAAAAAAAATTCTTCCGTTCTCTGAACGGAAAACCATGTGCCGGAGAGGAGGCCTTCCTTCCGGGATAAAGATTCCGGCTTCGTCAAAGGGAAGATCAGCAAGTTCAGGGTTTTCCATGGAGGGCATAAAAGTTTTCAGCTCAGGTCTCTGCAGCCATGAATCTGATGCCACCGGAGTTCCGTCAGCCTCCGTCAGCCATATATTTACATTCCATGCCATGCCCAGTTTCTGAAAAAGCTCTGTATAATAGCCTTCCCTGTCTTCAACTGAAGGCTCCGTGCACTGCTCATTCAGCAGGAAGGCAATGGCCCGGACATTGGACCGGAAATTGCCTGCCCTTTCCTTGCTGGACATGATGTGAAAAACAGCAGCAGTGCACAGCTGGGCAGCTGCCACAATTGCCATGACCATAATAAAATTTTTTATATAAAGTCTGGAGATCTTCATATGTTTCTGCTGCAGAACATGTAGCCTGTACCCCACACTGTTTTAATCATGTTTTTGCGGCCGGAGACACTTTCAAGATGACTGCGGAGACGGCTTATCTGTACATCTATGCTACGGTCAAAAGCAATAAAATCCCGGCCTCTGGCGTTGTTCATTATCCGGTCCCGTGAAAGAGCAATATTCGGATTTTCCATAAGATATTCCATTATGCTGTATTCGGTTTTCGATAACACTATGGATTTCTGTCCGCAGCTTATGGACATAGTGTCCGGATTCAGGATCAGATCATCGCAGACTATTTCAGTCTTTCTGTCTGATGTCTCACTGCCGGGTCCGGAACGGCTCCGTCTCAGCACAGCCTTGATTCTGGCCAGCAGTTCCCTGGAATTGAAGGGCTTGGAGATGTAATCATCTGCCCCCAGCTCAAGTCCCACAATACGGTCTGTTTCGCTGCCCTTTGCTGTAAGCATGATTACAGGAATTCCTGATTTCTCACGGATCTGATGTATGACATCCATACCGTTGCCGGAGGGCAGCATTACATCAAGAATAACAAGAGAGGGAGAACATGCCTGTATTTTTTCCGGCACACCTGTACAGTCCTCGTGATGAATTACCTGAAAACCGTACTCAGCCAGATATTCGGAAACCAGCTCCCGAAGTCTGGAATCATCATCTACCATCAGAATTTTTATCATAACAGCACCATATATTGAAAAAGACTGCCGGGAAAAATGACGTCAAGGAAAAAAGAGGACTGATCTGCCGTCCTTTTTTATTGACATTTTCATTTTTTGTGCATTGTTTTTGGAAACTGTTCACATACAGTGCTGATTTCTGCCTGTGGCAGTTATGATGAGGGAATTATTCTTGGCAGAGAGGAAGGTATAAAAGAGCAAACACAAATTTTGCAAAGAAACTTCTTTCCATGAATTATGATGAAAAGACCCTGCTGCTCTGACAGGGCTTAAGCTCCCTGAAATCAGAAAAATGAAATAACTCCACACTTTCAGCCGGATTCTCCGCCCCTGCAGAACAGACTTCAGGCCGGCTCCGCCGGCCTGTTTTATTTGTTCCTTTTCTCTTTGCCGTTTTTTACTGAAAACAATAAAATCTTCATTGATAAGAATAAATCATATTAATTCAGCCCTGTCCTGAAAAAAAAACATCATTTCTTTTTGCATCTTTCAAAATATTTATTATATTATTAAAGAAATGGACATAAAAATCAGGAAATAAGGAGAAATATTATGAAAAAATACCTTGCTGTACTGACTGCAGCTTTTCTGGCTGCTGGACTTTTATCCTGCAGTCCCGGACCTGAAAATGACAGTAAACTCTTTACTGTTACATGGCATCTTAACTGTCCTGATGCTCCTGCAGAAATTACGGAAACTGTCAGAGAAGGATCCGTTCGTTCTGTGCCTGATTCTGCAGTACGTGAAGGCTGCAGCTGCACAGGATGGTACTGTGATGAAGAATGCAGTAAACTGTGTATTTTTGAAAGAGACACTGTTTCAGAAGATACAGACCTGTATGCAAAGTGGATAAAAAAAGAATGTTTCAGATTTAAAGGTTCAGAATCTTTTTCAGTAAGAATTGAGCAGCCTGGCTGGGACGGAAGACTGTTCTGTTCTGCTGATGGAGAGAGCTGGACAGAAGTTGAAAAAACTGCCAATACTGTAATTACTGCACAGCAGTCCTCTGACTGCTATTATCTGATCTTAGGAGGGACAGAAAACCATATCATTACAGGCAGTGATGAATCCGGCAAATGGAGTATTGAAGGAGAAGCAGGATGTTTTGGAAACATAATGACTCTTCTTGAGTTCAATAATCCGGAAACTGCTAATATGGATAATTCATGTTTTAAGTCAATGTTCAAAGGATGCACAGGACTCACATCTGCACCTGAGCTGCCTTCGACAGAACTGGCAGATTCATGTTATTCTTCCATGTTCAAAGGATGTACAGGAATCACATCTGCACCTGAACTTCCTTCGACAGAACTGGCAGATTCATGTTATTCTTCCATGTTTGAAGGATGTACAGGACTGATTTCTGCTTCTAAAAATCTTCCTGCAAAACAAATGAAAGAATACTGTTATTTCCGGATGTTTAAAGACTGTACGAATCTTACAAGGCCTCCGAAATTTGAAAAATCAGGATACTTTGCATTAAAACCAGAACCATGGATATTATCACAATGCTGCTGGAAGGAAATGTTCAAAGATTGTTCTTCTCTTATGATCAACAATACAGGGGAAGGAACTCCATTCCTTATTGTGACAGACAAGCATATAATATCACAATTTGGCGGTCCTGATCCAGAACCGGATACTGATATGTTTGAAGGGACAGGGGGGAGCTGGACAGGTGCTC
This sequence comes from Spirochaetota bacterium, assembly GCA_045600925.1. Taxonomy (GTDB): domain Bacteria; phylum Spirochaetota; class UBA4802; order UBA4802; family UBA5550; genus JAZRYV01. Next base: position 2,695 of record JAZRYV010000233.1, on the reverse strand, counting down.
CTGAGTCTGAAAATACTTATTACTACGAATAATCGGGAAAACTGCCTTAAAAACTGACGTCAAGAAAAAAGGAACTGATTCACTCCTTCTCCGGAGGAAATTCAGAAACAGTAAAAGATAAAAACTTGACTTATGCCGGAGTGTTATATTTAATAAATAATATAAGGCCTGGGCTGTTATGCCGGATAATGCTGAAAAATAAAACAAAGAACGAAAAATAAAATGAAACCTCAGACAGCTTACGAATTACTGTCAAAATATGTAAAAGGAGAAACTCTCCTCCGTCACTGCAAAACTGTCGGTGCTGCAATGCATTATTTTGCTGAAAAATACGGTGAAGATGCAGACTACTGGGAAAGTGTGGGAATTCTGCACGATATCGATTTTGAACAGTATCCGGATGCCCACTGTACTGCATGTGCAGAAATATTCGAAAATGAAAAAACAGCTTATCCCGAAATTGACGACCAGATCATTCATGCAGTTCAGTCTCACGGATTCGGACTGTGCTGCGACGTGGAACCAGTTCATAAAATGGAAAAGGTTTTGTTTGCGGCTGATGAACTGACAGGCCTGATTTTTGCCTGTGCAATGGCACGGCCGTCAAAATCTGTTATGGATATGGAACCGAAATCTGTTGTAAAAAAGTTCAAGGACAAAACTTTTGCTGCAGGATGCAGCCGTGATGTTATACGCAGAGGAGCAGAAATGATGGGGGTTGAACTGAATGAACTGATTCAGGACTGTATCCTGGCAATGAGAAGCAGACACGAGGTCTGCGGCTGTTAGCATGAAAGTTCTGTTTGTAAAATATATCTGCAGAGAAGGACAGAGGGCAGCTTTCTTTAAGGCCATTAAAAAAAATCAGATTGATGTATTAAGTCAGTCAGAAAAAGGCAATATCCGGTACGAATATTCTTATTCAGCTGAAGATAAAAATGTTCTTATTCTGAATGAAGTCTGGAAGGATGATGATTCCCTGAAAGCTCATGGAGGATCTGCTCATTTAAAGAAACTGAGGGAACTGAAAGCTGAGTATGTTGATGAAGTAAAAATAGAAAAATATAAAGCGGAACCGGTTTAAACATTTCTTCAGACAGGAATCTTCGGATTTTTTTACATTTTTCACATTTTTTTACAATTTCATCATAAATATGAAATATTTATATTACAGACTGATACTGCTGAATACCAGCACGGAGAAAGTACATGAAAATATTTTCTGCAGAATTTTTTATTCTGTCTGCCTGTTTTCTGCTGCTGAACGGAACTGTTTATGCAGCAGATGAACAGACAAAACCGCAGACCTATACATGGGAACAGTGTGTGGAGGCTGCTCTTTCCGGCAATCCTGAACTTCTTTCCTCACAGGAACAGATCAAAGCCTCGGAGGCATCCCGCGGAAGCACCAGAGCCGGTCTCCTGCCTCATTTAAATGCAAGTGCATCTGCTCAGAAAAGCCACAGGGAAGATGCTGACACAAAAAACAGCTATTCCTACGGTCTGTCTGCCAGTCAGCTTATCTTTGACGGCCTGAAATCCGTCTATAATCTGGAAGCAGCAGATTCAAAGCTCACAGAAACAGAATATGCAGTCAGAGTGACATCAGCCGGCATACGCCTTGAACTTAAAAATGCTTTTATTTCTCTTTTAAAAGCTCAGGAAAGTGTTGCCATTTATCAGGAAATCCTGACCAGGAGGAAGCATGTAATGGAACTTGTACAGATGAGATATAATGCCGGAAGCGAACACCGCGGATCATGGTACTCTTCCAGAGCGGATTATCTTTCTGCACAGGCTTCACTGAAAAGTGCAGAACGTTCAGTGATTCTTGCCCGAAAAAAACTCTGCTTTTTAATGGGTAAAAATGAATCTTCAGATATTTCAGTAACCGGAAATTTTCATTCAGAACTGAAATACAGGGAAATGCCGGACTTCGGAGCCATTGCTGACAGGAATCCCTCTTTTCTCAAAGCTGAAGCTCAGGTAAAATCTGCAGAACTTTCAATGAAAGCATCAATAGCTGCCTTTTCCCCTGTTGTATCAGGTTCAGGTTCTGCAGGCCGCAGCGGAGACTCTGACAGAATGTCAGGGAACTGGTCTCTTGGCATCTCCGTCAATGCACCTCTTTTTTCCGGCGGAGAAACCTGGTACGGATACAAGAAGGCAGAAGCCGCATACAATCAGGCTGTTCTGGACAGGAAAACAGTCAGAAACTCTGTGATGGAAGAACTGCAGTCTGCATGGAACACTCTGATGGACTCCATTGAAAATGTTGATGTTCAGAAAGCAGGTCTTGATGCAAACACTGAACGGTCAAAAATAGGTGAAGCCCAGTATTCCATAGGAACTCTTTCCTTTGACAACTGGACTATTATAGAAAACAATCTGTCCAGTGCAAAAAAATCATATCTTGAAGCATGTGCTGCAGCTCTCACAGCAGAAGCAAAGTGGATAAAAGCAAAAGGAGGAACACTGGATAATGAAAAAAACAATTAAAACAAAAATTATAACAGTACTGGTCATAGCTCTGGCTGCAGCAGGAGCACTGTTTTTTCATTCCTGTGAAAAGACAAAGAAGGAAATAAGGGATTCCATTGAAGAAGTCAAACCTTCAATTCTGGATATGAGGACTTCAGTTTCAACAACAGGAACTGTTGCTCCCAAAAACAGGCTGGAAATAATGCCCTCTGTG
>JAZRYV010000232.1:0-9176 GCA_045600925.1 Spirochaetota bacterium | reverse complement strand
AGGACAAAGATCCCTTGCAGAAACGCACTTCGCGACGCTGGCCTTTCGGCATCCGACATTGACGAGGTCATCCTCGTTGGTGGTTCAACACGTGTTCCAAAGGTCCAGCAAATTGTCAAGGAGCTCTTCGGAAAGGATCCTCACAAGGGGGTAAATCCGGATGAAGTTGTTGCTGTAGGAGCTTCTGTTCAGGGCGGTGTTCTTGCAGGAGATGTAAATGATGTTCTTCTGCTGGATGTTACTCCTCTTTCTCTTGGAATTGAAACTCTGGGCGGTGTAATGACAAAGCTCATAGACAGAAATACAACTATTCCCACAAGAAAGAGTCAGGTTTTCTCAACTGCTGCAGATAATCAGCCTGCTGTTTCCATTCATGTTCTTCAGGGTGAGCGTGAACTGGCATCCCAGAACAGAACTCTGGGAAGATTTGATCTTACAGATATTCCTCCTGCACCGAGAGGAATTCCTCAGATCGAAGTAACTTTTGACATTGATGCCAACGGCATAGTTCATGTATCCGCCAAGGATCTCGGAACAGGAAAAGAACAGAAGATTACCATTGAATCTTCCAGCGGACTCAGTGATGAAGAGATCAGCAGGATGGTTAAGGATGCAGAAGCTCATGCTGAAGAAGACAAAAAAGCCAAGGCACTTATTGAAGCAAAGAACGAAGCTGATACTCTTTCATACAGTATGGAGAAAATGCTGAAGGACAATGCAGACAAGGTTCAGCCGGATGAAAAAGCAGCCATAGAAGCAGCTGTTTCAGAACTGAAGACTGCTGCAGAGGGCAGTGATCTGGATAAGATCAATGAAGCAAAGAACAAGCTGATGCAGGTTTCCCAGGGCTTCAGCCAGAGGATTTATTCCCAGGCTCAGCAGGGAGCAGCAGGTGCAGGACAGCAGCAGAATGCAGGTGATGCAGGACAGCAGCAGAATGCAGGAGCATCACAGGACGGAAAAGTCTATGATGCAGATTATACAGTTGTAGATGACGACAAGAAATAAGCAGAGCTGAGGACCGGATCTTCGGACCCGGTCCTTTTTTTGAGAGGATAAATTGGCTAAAAGAGATTATTATGAAGTTTTGGGGGCTTCCAAAACAGCAACTGAGGATGAACTTAAGCAGGCCTACCGCAAGCTTGCACTGAAGTATCATCCTGACAAGAACAAAGGTAATCCAGAAGCTGAAGAAAAATTCAAGGAAGCTACAGAAGCCTATGAAGTCCTCAGGGATTCAAAGAAAAGAGCTTCCTATGACAAATACGGTCATGAAGGCGTAAACGGCTTTGAAGGTTTCGGAAGAACAGCTTATTCGGATTTTTCGGATATTTTCGGCGATCTTGGCGGGTTCGGTGATATCTTCGGAAGCTTTTTCGGAGGTTCATCTTTCGGAGGCCGTGGTCAGGGAGGAAAAAGAGCAAGAAGAGGATCCGATATTCAGTATGATCTTCTCATTACACTTGAAGAGGCTGCTTCCGGAAGGGAAGCTCAGATAGAGATTCCACGTCGTGAGACATGTGAAACCTGCGGAGGAACAGGATCCAAAAACGGCAGCAAACCGTCAGTATGCCCTGTATGCAACGGAACAGGACAGATCCGTCAGACCCAGGGGTTCTTCTCCATAAGCCAGCCGTGTTCCCGCTGTCACGGGGAAGGTCAGATTATTACTTCTCCCTGTAAAACCTGCGGAGGAACAGGTCTGACTGCAAAGAAGCGTACTATAACAGTAAAGGTTCCGGCCGGAGTGGAATCCGGCTCAAGGCTCAAGATTTCCGGTGAAGGGGAACAGGCTCCAAACGGAGGAACAGCAGGAGATCTTTATGTGGTCATTCATGTAAAAAAACATGAAATTTTTGAAAGGCACGGGAATGACATTCTCTGTATTATAAATGTTTCTTTCCCGACAGTATGTCTGGGCGGGGAAATTGATGTTCCGACCATTTCCGGCGGAACTGCAAAGATGAGGATCCCTCCGTCAACTGAAAACGGTTCCATGTTCCGGCTCAAAGGCAACGGAATACCGTATCTTGGCTCCTACGGAAAAGGAGATCAGCTTGTAAAGATTAACATTGATGTTCCGAAGAAGCTTTCGGCAAAACAGAAGGAACTGCTCCAGAAATTTGCGGAAATTTCCGGAGAATAAACAGTAATGCCGGTTCTGCCGTTTTCCAGATATTATAACAGCCGGTTTAAAAAAAATCTGTAACCTTGCAAGGGGAATATGTCCAAATTAGACGATACTCAAATTATAGAACGGGTAAAAAAAGGTGATGTGGAAGCCTTTTCTCATATTATTGAAAAATATCAGAATATGACATTCCGTTATGTATATTCCCGTTTTAATAATTATGACGAGGCCATGGATATTACCCAGGATATTTTTATAACGGCATTTGAGGCCATTAAAAATTTCCGGGGTGACTCAAAGTTTTCCACATGGCTTTACAGTATCATGGTCAATTACTGTAAAAATTACAGGAAGAAAAGCAGTCATTACAGTACTGTTCCCATTGCAGGGGTAAGAAACAGTGATGATGAAGAATATGAACTTCAGATTTCCGATGAACACGATGGTCCTGAGGACAGTATTGTAACGGAGGATTCTCTCAGAATTGTAAAGGAGGAACTGTTCAGTCTTCCTGAAGAATACAGGGATGTTCTGGTTCTCAGAGATATTGAAGGCTTTTCATACAGTGAAATTTCTGAAAAAATAGGAATTAAACTGTCCAATGTGAAGGTAAGAATTCACAGAGGAAGGGAACTGCTTAAAAACAGGCTGGCAGAGAGGGGGCTTTTATGACAGAAGGTCATATTCCTTTTAAAAAACTATCCGCATTTTATGATGAAGAATTTTTTCTGGCTGATGAAAAGGAAAATATAATTCATCACAGAAATACATGCATTACATGCAGAACAGAGTATGCACAGCTTGAAACAACAGTTTCATGCTGTGCATCTCTTAAAAAATACATAGTCTGTGACAGCGATTTTACGGTCAGGACTATGAAGGCCATCAGAATACGGCGCAGAAGAAGACTTCTGAAAAAATATATTCCGGCAGCAGTGGCAGCTACGGTGGTGCTTGCCGGAGGCTTTGCTCTTATGCCGTCATTTACAGCTGTAAACCAACAGCCTTATGCGGTATCTTCTGCAGCACCATCCGTGGGCGGAGATACTATGGAAAGAATCATGGAAGTTATTGATTCCGGCAGTGGTTCCATTCTCAGCGTTTCTGATGATTTCATTGAATGTTCGGTATCCTGTGCATCTGCTGAGTCTTTTATGCGAAGGCTTGCAGATGAAAATCTGTCCTGTGAAAGGATTCCAGGTTCAATGGTATATGAAAATTCTGTCCGCAATCCCATGATTCATCAGGTGGGAACACTTTCCGGAAGCTCTGAAAAATACAGTATAATCGAAAGTGTACGTTTCAGAATATACAGGTAAAAAACACCAGCAGGTGATGTTTTTTTCAGAATCTCTGATTTAACCGAAAAATCAGCTGACAGTAGTTTCTGCAGAACCATGGTAACCGCCAGGATCTGCCCTGATCTGTCTCCAGGTCAGGACTTCTGATTCTTCCTTTCGTCTATGATGCGGTCCAGATCTCCCCAGTTCATGTCATAGCGGATTCCGAATCTTGTAAGTGCAAAATCATACTTTACCGGATCTTCAGGGCATATCTTTCTGAAACCTGAAGTAATTTCCATGGCTGTTTCAATATCTGCGTTTTTACGGGAAGTGAATCCGTAAAATTTTCCGAAATGGAACATATGAGTATCAAGCGGAACAATGAGTTTTGATCTCCATTCCGGATTCCATCCTCCCGGATCCACATCATCCTTTCTTATCATCCAGCGCAGAAAAAGATGAAGTCTTTTGCAGGGGCTTTTCAGTGAAGGATCAGGAAGCAGGGAATTTTTTCCCTGTGAAAATTTACGCAGTCTGGCTGTAAAAGCTGAAAGAGCCTGATGTACTGTCTCTGCAGTGTCATCAAAACCGTCGGCAAAACAGTTCTCCAGAGAACCGTATTCCCTGCAGGCATCCTTTATTCCGGAAAGGAAAAAGGCCATTTCCTGCCCTGTTGTAAATCTGTGTTTGAAATCACTGTAAAGTTTTTTAAAATCCTTCTCTGTGTGTGATTCAATAAAGTCAGCAGGTTTTCCTTCCATTGGGGTCAGAACAGCTGATACATTTTTTATTATCATGGCAACACGGCCGTAGGCCAGACAGGCTGCAACAAGTCCTGTTATTTCCCTGTCTCTGATGTCCTTTATATCTGCAGGAAATTCCAGCGGATCTGGATGTATAAGTTCCCGTCTGTTGTAAAGACTGTAGATCTGATCAAGTGTTTCTGCATCCGGTGTTTTCATAAAAACAGATTCTGCAGGTGAAAATTCAGCGTCAATAATAATAAAAAAATAATTTAATTTGTTGACATTATAATCAGGACATATTTCTTTACAAAAACTGATGAAAGAAGTTTCACCGGCGTAATTCAACAATAAGGAGCTACACACATGTCTCAAGGCACAGTAAAATGGTTTAACAACCAAAAAGGCTATGGCTTTATATCTTCTGAAGATGGCAATGACTACTTTGTTCATTTTACAGGAATAGCAGGAGATGGATTCAAAACTCTCCCTGAAGGTGCAAAAGTTCAGTTCGAAATCGAAAAGAGTGAAAGAGGTCCGAGAGCAGTTAACGTATCTGTTCTTAAGTAAAGTCAAATATATCAGTATTTCAGTAAAAAAGACCGGTTAAACCGGTCTTTTTTTATAATACTTTACGTTTATTGAGTAAAATTAAAAAAACAGTTTTTTTGCTTACTGTTATTGTTTAAGAATCCGATAAATAATGGATAAAGAGTACGCTGTGTAAAATGAGTATTTTTGATGATTTTTCAGAAAAAAACATTTCCTGTATTATTCAGAACAGTGGAACTGAAAGGATCTTTTATGCAAAGGGAGTTTCCGACCTGTTCCGGCTTTATAAGGAGGAGCCGGATTTTCTCAGAGGTTCAGTTATTACAGACAAGGTTGTGGGAAAGGGGGCTGCAGTGCTGATGGCTGCAGGCGGAGCGGTCATGATTCATGCAGGAGTCATCAGCGTTTATGCTGCTGAATTTCTTGATTCAATGAATGTGGAATATACTTTTGAAATGAAAGTTCCGTCAGTTATAAACAGAAAAAAGACAGACATGTGTCCCCTGGAAAAACTGCTGAAAGATGATCTGGATATGGATTTAATGCTGGCAAAAATAACAGAATTTGCCGGAACATTACAGGATTCTGTTCGGCCTTCTTAAAAAGACAGGTATGCTGAATGAGTGATTAAATTTTTCAGCTTTTTTAAGACAGTTAAAAAATAAGTTTTTAAACTTGACTTTTCAGTTAAATATACATATGAATAACAAAATATCTTTTAAGGTGTAAATATGAAAGAATTTAAAAAGATGTTATCTGCCATTGCTGTTTTATTTTTATGCATGGCAGCTTCATTCTCCTGCAGCGGTGGAGGAGGACTTCAGAGCGAACTTTCTGATGAAGACATCGCCAAGTATTCTGTTTTCTTTAAAATCCAGATCGACGGCGGAGAATGGAATGATTTATGGACATCAAACGGATATGCACGGGGAAATAAAATTCCTGCATATATCGGTGATTTTGCAATGAGTCAGATTGCCGCGTACCTGGCAGAATTCAGGACAAAAGGAATAGCCGGTTCAATAGGAAATTATTATTTTGACAGCTGGACCACAGATAAAGAGGGAAACAACCCGTGGAATTTTGATCTTAATAATATAGATGATTCTGATGTAAGCCTTTATGTCCGCGTTAGTTCAATGCCGACTCTGAGTTTTGACAAAAACGATTCTCTGGCAAAAGGAGAAATGGAATCTGTTCAAAAGACTCCTAATAAACCTTTTGTTCTTCCTGCAAATAACTTTACTAAAACAGGCTATACTTTTAAAAACTGGAACAAAGAAAGCAGCGGTTCAGGAGCCAGTTTTGCAGATGGTGCAGTTTATGTTATGGGAAGTAACAGTGAAACTCTGTATGCTCAGTGGCAGCCTAATTCCTATACAGTAGTTTTTGATGCAAACGGCGGAACAGGTTCCATGGATCCTCAGGCCATGACCTATGATCAAAGTGCCGCACTGAATAAAAATCTGTTCGTAAAAGAGGACGGTGCATTTAACAACTGGAAAGAAGAAAGTACAGGAAAGGTTTTCTCTGATGAAGAATCTGTTCTTAATCTTACAGATGTAAAAGACGGAACTGTGTATCTGACTGCCCAGTGGATCCCTTATCCAATCCTTTCCTTTGACGGGAACGGGGCTGATTCCGGCTCTGTGGATTCCATGATGCAGAAAGATGAGCCTCTGACAGTTCCTGCAAACGGTTTTGCAAGAAAAGGCTACACATTTAAAGAATGGAATACAAAGGCTGACGGAACAGGAACTTCTTACAGCTCCGGCAGTTCACTGACCATTACTGAGGATACAACTCTGTACGCAGTATGGGAGACTGTAACTTACCATGCTTTATTTTACATGAACTGCAGTCCATCTGAGAATCCGATTAAAGATCAGACTTTTACCATTACAGAGCTTGCTTCAGGGCGCGGTGCCGGTTATTTCTGGAACGGTGATATTCCTGCAAGAGCTGATTATGAATTCGCAGGATGGTACTGGGACAGAGAATGTCTTGCTCCTGCATCTTCTGTAACAGCAGATAATCTTCCTGCAGATCCGGGCACAGCAATAAACTTCTATGCAAAATGGACAGATACTGTTACTGTTTTCTTCCTTGATTCAGTTGATTCAGGTACTCTTGCAGATCCTGCTTCAGGTCTTGAAAAAGGATCTTATGTTCCACAGCCTGCAGATCCTTCCCGTACAGGATACAGTTTTACAGGATGGTTTACTGAAAGAGAAGAAGGCTCACAGTGGAATTTTGATACAGATAAAGTATTTGAAACAAGAAATCTTTATGCTCACTGGACTGCCAATTCCTATACAGTAGTTTTTGATGCAAACGGCGGAACAGGTTCCATGGATTCCCAGACCATGACCTATGACACACCTGCTAATCTTAATGTAATGTCTGGTCTTTCCAATGTTTCACTCGGGAAAACTGTTTTTGATAAATGGAATACCAAAGCAGACGGTTCCGGAACTGACTATGAAGACGGATCAGAAGTTATTAATCTGGCTTCAGGCAATACAGGTGACGAGTCTGTCACACTTTATGCAAAGTGGAGGGAACCAAAGATTTTCTATCATATAGAACTTGATTATACATATGATCCTGAACATCCTGATCAGGCTCTTGAGAAAGCTCATTTCCTCTCAAGATATGATAACACAGGAATTTCTGAATGGTACAAATATACTGCAGATCAGACAGGAATAGAAGCTGGTATTTCCTATGCTGCAGGCGGTGATGCTTCAGCTGGTTATGACAGTACTCTGCTTGACAATCTGATTCCTGTTACCAGGACTCCGTTCGAAAATGGAATTATTCCTGCTTTCCGTGCATGGAATACTTCAAGAGACCTGGACGGTGATTCCTACAGAAGAGGGGAAACCTTCCAGATGCCAGCTGAAGATATGCATCTTTATATTGAATGGACAGTTAACGGAGGAACAGGTCCTTCCAATGGTTTCCTCTTCTGTCTCACTGAAGATACCGGATCAGGCGGTGCACATGGAACAGTGTATGAGGTTGCTCCAAAGATAAATTTTGGTGAAATTCCCGGCTATAACTGGAATGATGCCAATAATTATGCTGAGAACTATGAAACTCCTTTATTATTCACAGAGTATCTTGACTATTATGATATAGGTGAATGGAGACTTCCAACCCAGGATGAAATCTATTTCATTTACCGGAATGTTTACGGCAAGGATCTGGGAGATTTTGAAGATACTCAGTACTGGACATCAACTTCTCCGGAAGGATATGATGACAGGCATCTTTCTCTTAGATTCCGGAGAGATGACCATGGTAATCTTTATACCAGAGATGAACCGGACGAATTCAAAAGAATTATGGATCCATTAGGAACAAATGACAGCTATGTCAGCGGATACATGAGACCTGTACGAACTCTGACAAAAAAACAGCAGTAGCTGATAACAGTAAAAAACCTGCCTTTTGGCAGGTTTTTTACTGCTCTTTCCTCCAGGATTAATCCTGTGATATTTCTTGACTTATGTTCTGAAATCCGGCATAATGTCAAATTATGAACAGGAAACATTTCTTTTTTCATATATTTTTTATCTGCTTTATTTATGCATCACTTGTACAAGCCGGATGCAGCGGAGTCATTCCTGAACGTGAAAGGAATACACTTTACATGCAGCTTGGTGCTGAGCCTGACACTCTGAATCCCATTACTGCAGCAGATGCCTACTCATCATCTATTCTCAGCCATATATACGAAACACTTCTGGAAAGGGACAGGGATACACTGGAATTTATTCCTCAGCTGGCAGAAAGCTTCACTGTTTCTGATGATAAGATCCGTTTTAAATTCCGGCTTAAAAAGAATGTTTTCTGGAGCGACGGTGTGGAGTTCACTGCAGATGATGTTGTTTATTCCTTCAATGTTATCAAGGATCCCAGGACTGCCTGTGCCCAGCTGAAGGTTTACTATATTGATATTAAGGACTGCAGAAAGATAGACAGATACACTGTTGAGTTTACCTATGCCAGACCGTATTTTCTTGCACTGGAATTCTGCGGAGGAATGCCTGTTATTCCTAAACATGTTTTTGATGACGGAACTGATTTTAATACACATAAGAACAGCCGATTTCCGGTGGGGACAGGTCCCTATCTTTTCAGCGCCTGGAAAACAGGTTCATCCATTGAACTGGTTAGAAATGAAAACTACAGAGGCAGAAAACCTGCCATAAGAAAGGTTGTGTACAAGGTCATTCCTGAAAGCAATGTTGCACTTCAGATGCTTAAAAAAGGCGATCTGGATGTAATGAGCGTCAGGACTATTCAGTGGGAAAGGCAGACCTGTTCCGAAAAGTTCCTGAAAAATTTCTTCAAACTGAAGTACTATCAGCCATCTTACAATTATATCGGCTGGAACAGCAGAAGGCCATTTTTTAAAGACAGAAAGGTTCGTCAGGCTCTTACCATGCTTATAGACAG